>DASZPR010000336.1:0-3597 GCA_035550235.1 Verrucomicrobiia bacterium
AACGAAAGGCGCAGGCATCTGGCGCGGTGGTTACAACAGCGGCAAAACCAACTCCATCAATAACCCATTTCTCGATCTCGAATGCGGCATCAATCGCGTGGCCGTTCGCTCCACGCGAACCGCTGGCAAAATAACGGTCAAGGCGACTTGCCCCGGATTGAAATCAGCGACGTTGAGCGTCAAATCGACGCCGTTTGCGGTTCAGGACGGATTAGCGGCTGAATTGCCGGCCATGCCTGAGGTGCGGTTGCCGGCTGCGCGACCGGTAATTACTTCAGCGTGGGACCAACCGCAATTTCGCGAGCAAAAGGTCAGTCATAATGGAAAATTCATTGGCGACTTCTCTTATTCCGGTCCCACGGCTGCCGTGCACGTGGAAGCGAGCGCCGACGATGGAAAAAAAGTTTACACCGACAGCAATGTGACCTTTAGCGATCTTCCCGCCGGGTTGAAAGGCGCTGATTATGTTCAGGCATCCGCGGCGGATGCCCGCTATAACGCTGTGGATTTAATGGAAATTGCCGTCAAGGGCGGCTCGACTGTCACGGTGGCGCACGACGAGCGGCTGGCCACTCCGGATTGGCTCACGCGGCAATTCAAACCCGCTGAAGGCTCGCTGGTCATCGATGGTCACCCGATGAAACTTTTTCAACATACCGTTTCAAGCGACGAAAGCCTCACCTTGGGGACAAACACAGAAAATGCTAATGCTCCGGCGGATTCGAGCATGTATATCGTGTTTGTAACAGGGCATTGAAGCTTTGAGTCGATTAGGAGCCTCCTGGTAGTAGCGGGCCGCACTCTTATTCAATTCCGATTTGCCGACCCCTTATTGTCGTTTATAGTGCAAGCTCGTATTGGGCTTATAGGTTTTATCGAATCATGGTTAAGAAGCAGAATAAGGATCAGCGCCGCGAGAGTGGCGTTGTGTTGCACGTGAATTTGCTCGGAGCGGTCGTTTTCAGTATTGCGTTGGTTTTCGCGGCGGCCATGGTCACTTACGGAGTCACAAGACAAAGTCATCCTCAACCGGTATCCGCGGCCGAGGCGAGTTCTGTCCTCAGCCCCGCGCCGGCCCAGACACCTCCCTGGGGGGAATTGTTCGTTCGCGATATCAAAATCAAACCCCCGGAGGAATATCTCGCATTTGAATTGCAGCACATCACGCCTCCGGCCTGGAATTTCGACGGCAACTCCGTCGACCGCGTTCGGCAGTTAATGCTTTCGTCCGGATTGACGCCGGACGAGGTGAGCCGCACGCTGGTTCCCTCCAAAATTTCCGTTTCCGCCTCGGCGGTCACCGTCCATCCCGACAACGATTTGGTGCTGTCACTCGCACCGCAAACTCGCGGGAAGTTGTATCACGAATTGGGGCACAATGCCGGCAACGAGCACATGCGTTTTCCGTTCTGCTACTCGGGAAATGAATTCGACCAGGCTTTTGCGCAGGACAAAGTCAGTCCCGCCGTGACGGCGATGGTGAAGAAACTGCTCTATGCGCGCGGCAACCTCCAATGTTTCAGTGATTACGAATTGGTGTTGCTGCAGATTCACGATAAGGAAGAGCAGATGCGCCTGCTCAGCACGCTTTCCAGCGAATCGGCAGTGATGGCCGGTGTGCGCATTCGTCCGGAAACGGATATAGAAAAATTGCTTGGCTACTGGGCCTGGCCGGGCGGCATCCGTGTCAAAGACGTTCAACCGCTCCTCGAGTCGTTGAAGGATGTTCCTGATGGCCGGGTGGGTTTGGTGTATTTGCTTCCGCAATTTGCCCGCCAGCGGCTTTATACGTTCCCCATGCCCTCGCGCCCGGGCGACCCGGCGATGGATTGCCATTGGAGCACGATGAATTTCTTCAACGACACTCCCGACGATCATTTCACCGATCCGGCTTACACGGTGAATTTTCTGCAAACGAATTATTATCAAATCGCCAATCCGACGAAATACGGCGACATCATCCTGTTCCTCGATGGCGACAGCAATAACGCCATTCATTCCGCGGTTTACCTGTGCGATGATTTGGTTTTCACAAAAAACGGCAACAACATGGCCCAGCCGTGGATGCTGATGCATTTGAAGGATCTTACGACCAAATACGAATCCGACGGCCCCGGACGCATGCTGGTATATCGGAATCGGAACTGGTAGCGAGCGCAAAGGCGGAATCAGGCTTCCGCCAAAACTTCTTCGAGGGGCCAGTTCGGCCGGATTTCCCCGGTGACGGGCTCGCCTGATTGATTCCGGCGCAATTTTCTTTCAGCGAGAATCCCGACCATGGCGGCGTTATCGGTGCACAATTCCTTCTCGGCGAGACGAAGTTTCAGGCCGTTTGCCTTGCACGCAGCGGCAAGTTCGCGTCGCAGCACGCGGTTGCAAGTAACGCCGCCAGACGCGGTGACGCATCGAAGCCCGAGACGCCGCGCGGCTTTCACGGTTTTTTTCGCCAGCACCTCCACGATTGCCGCCTGCACACTGGCGCACAAATCGCTCACGCCCTGGGAAGTTTCGAGCAAGGCGGGATTATCGCGAATGAAATAGCGCACGGAAGTTTTCAGACCGCTGAAACTGAAATCATCACCCGGGTCATTGATCATCGGCCGTGGAAAATCAAACGCCTTCGGATTTCCCTTTTCAGCCAGCCGATCGATTTCCGGCCCGGCGGGGTAGGGCAGGCCAATCAATTTTCCCGTTTTGTCAAAACATTCACCGGCGGCATCATCCATCGTGGAACCAAGCAATCGATGTTTCAACTCGCCTTGGACGTGCACGAGCATCGTGTGGCCGCCGCTGACAATGAGCGAAATATTCGGTTCGAATTCGGAGAAATCCGCCGCGAGCGGTTTGCCCGAAACCCACGGGGAATAAAGATGCGCCTCGTGATGATGAATGCCAAGAAACGGTTTGCGCAACGCGAACGCCATCGCTTGCGCGGATTTAAAACCAGTCATCAACGCGTGCGGCAAACCGGGCCCGCGCGTCGCCGCGATGGCTTCCAATTGTTCAGCAGTGATGTGCGCCTCGGCAAGCGCCGCGTTGGCGATCGGAATCAGGTTGCGCAAATGCTCGCGCGCGGCGAGTTCCGGCACTACACCCCCGTATTCAGCGTGCAGACGGATTTGCGATGAAACGACGGACGAGAGCACGCGCCCCTCATGAATGACCGCCGCGCTGGTTTCATCGCATGAGGTTTCGATTGCCAGGAGCATGGCTTGGTTAGTTAAACAGGTTAAATGATTTAAGTCAGTTAAACGAGGACCACATCGCGAGCCTTATTTAACTATTTAACCAATCACTCATTTAACTTTCACAGATCACTTCGCCTGCGCCGCCATCTTATCCGACGGCGTGCGGTCGTTGGAGCGATCGGTGTAGAGCATGATGCCCTTGAGAAGATCTTCCGCGCGTTCCAGTTGCGGATCGTGCGCCGTCTTCAGGCGGTCGCGTTCCTTCTGGTCAAGCGATTCCACACCGCCGGGCGTTAATTGCAACCGAATGTCACGATCCTCTTCATCGGTGGTAGGCACGATGATGTTCGGCGTAATGCCGACTTCATGAATCACCTTGTGGCTGGGGGTGTAATATTTCGCCGTGGTC
>DASZPR010000337.1:0-7606 GCA_035550235.1 Verrucomicrobiia bacterium
ACGCGCACGTCACCAAAAGGTTCCCCATCGAATTCACTGAACCGCTCCAGCCTGGCGTTCTGGTAGCGTATCGCGCCCCAGGGAGTGCCAATCCAAAGTTCGTCGTCCAAGAACGAAAGGGCCGGCGCCGGGGAAAGAAAATTGTCCAAGCCCGGGCCGAAATCAAATGCGCCGCCCTTTTGCGCATAAATGCCCCCGCCCCAGGAGCCGGCCCAGATGGTCCCGTTGGGGTCCGCGGCCACCGACCATATGTACGGATTGATGATGCCCTGCGCCGAATTAAAATTTGTCCAATTGCCGTTCTGATATCGGTACAATCCCGCGCCCTCCGTGCCAATCCCGAGTGCGCCGTCCGGCATTGGCAGCACCGAGAGCACCGGACAACTTTTCCAGTGGTCTGGCGGCGAAACAATTTCAAGGTTGTTTCGCCGCATCACCACCAAACCGGCCCCGGTGCCACACCATAGATTTTTTTCCCGGTCTTCCCACGACGAGATTACCCAGTCCGACGGCAACCCGTTCAAATGGTCAAAGTGCAGCGCGGGTGAATTCGTTTGATTGGGAGAAAACAACCATAAGCCGTCACCCGATGTGCCCGCAGCCAGCGTGCCGTCGGACGTTTCCAGCAAGTTCGGAACAATGTTCCCCCGCCACGGCGCGGTCTCCGCGTTTCCGGCCCATTCGCCATCCTTCCATCGGCGAATGCCGCCATTGCAGGCGACCCAAAATCCCCCGCCGCGCGCCGCGCAGAAGCCCTGCACATAATCGTTGGTGGACAATTCAGAACTCAACTTTCCACCTTTAAGCGAAGAGATGGCCCCTTCACGCTCGATCCAAATCGTCCCGTCCCGCCCGCGGGCCATTGACACAACTTTCACGACCCCTCCGGCTGGCGGCGACAATACTCTGCCATCGCGCGCGCGCGCCAATTCGCCGGCTTCATTCATCAACCAGACGTCGCCCGCGTCATCGGCAGTGATGGCGTAAACTTTCCCGCCGCTCCAATTCATGCGTAGCGACAGAGTGGTGAATCGTCCGTCTTTATATTGCGAAATGTCGCCGCTCTCCGTGCCGATCCACAAAGTACCGTCGGACGTTTCAAACAAACTCGTAATACGGCTGCTGTGCAATTCCGGCGTGTTGTTGTCGTTGAAAACCGTGAAATGAACCCCGTCGAAGCGCGCCAGTCCGAAATAAGTGCCCACCCACAGGTATCCGTCGTGTGTTTGCACGACAGCTGTAACCTTGTTTTGTGGCAGGCCCTGCTCGACTTGCCATGTGCGGGTGAAATAATTCATCGGCAGGGCTGATGCCGAAAGCAATTCAAGGTGAACAAACGTGACGAGCAGGATGAACCGGCAAAAAACTTTTCTTTTGGCGGCACAAAGGAACATCGCCAGCATTGTCAGCCGCCCGCCAAAACCCGCAAGCCAATTCAAGCCCCCTGCCCTCATTCCTTTTACCGACAAGACTAAGACGCCGACATTGACCAAAATCAACGCCGCAAGCTTCGTTATCCTGCTTTAATTCAAGTAGCATGAATAGCGGATGCAGGTCGGTGAAAGATTTCCGCCATTATTAGTTGCTGAAATATGTTAAAATGCTCATTGTTCCTGACCGCCGCATTGCTACTTCCCCTGCGATTTTGCCTCGCGGGTAATTATACGAATTTTTCCGTCGCGATTTATATTCCCATCAACGTCGTGCAGAGTTTTGACAACCCGGAAAAGCTGCAATCGGATTGGGAATGCATCCATCGGCAGCTAAAAGTGGACAAAGTTTATATCGAGGTGCAGCGCGATGAGCGTTTACTCACGGACGAACAAGCCGAACACGCGAAAAAATTCTTTCTCGACCGAGGCGTGCAGGTGGCGGGTGGCATGGCCTTGTCGGACGGCAACATTGGTGGACAATTCCAATCATTTTGTTACACCGATCCGCGGCATCGGGCGTTTATACAAAGCGCGGCCGAACTTGCCGCGCGACATTTCGACGAAGTGATTCAGGATGATTTCTTTTTTGTCACCACGAAAACGGAATCCGACATCGCCGCCAAGGGCAGCAAGAGCTGGTCGCAATTCCGCATGGAATTGGCTGACGACGCGGCGGAAAATCTGGTCGTCAAACCAGCCAAAGCTTTAAATCCCAAGGTCAAGATGATCATCAAGTTTCCGAACTGGTATGAGCATTTTCAAGGAGCGGGCTTCGATCTGGAAAAGGAGCCTAAGATCTTCGATGGCATCTACACCGGCACGGAAACGCGCGACCCGGAAATGACTGACCAGCACTTGCAGCAATATGAGAGCTACCAGATTGTCCGTTATTTCGAAAACATCGCCCCGCACCGCAACGGCGGCGGCTGGATCGATACCTACAGTCTGCGCTATCTTGATCGCTACGCCGAGCAGTTGTGGGACACCGTTTTTGCAAAGGCTCATGAAATCACGTTGTTCGAGTGGTCAGCAATGACGCGCCCCTTCGAAAACGGCGACCGCACCGCGTGGGAAAAGCTGCGGACAAGTTTCAATTTTTCGGAGATGGCCGGCGGTATTTCGAATCCGACGTGGGCGCGCGTCGCGGGTTATTCGTTGGAACAGGCGGATAATTTTATCGGCCAGCTCGGCGCTCCGATTGGGATTGCCAGCTACAAGCCATTTCATTCCAGCGGCGAGGATTTTTTGCACAACTATCTGGGCATGATTGGAATTCCGATTGACCTGCACCCGGAATTTCCGACCAACGCCAACCTCATCCTTTTGACCGAAGCTGCCAATGCTGATCCCGACATTCTGGCAAAAATCAAAGGTCAATTGCGCGACGGCAAATCCGTAATCATCACCTCGGGCCTGCTGCGCGCCTTGCAGGGCAAGGGCATCGAAGACATCGCCGAAATCCGCTGGACCGACCGGAAATTTCTCGCGCATAAATATGCCGGCGGTTTTGGCGCGGGAACTTTTTCCGCGCTCGACGGAGAAACGAACGCCGACGTGTTGTTCCCGGAAATCGATTTTATCACGAACGACTCCTGGTCACTCGTGCGTGCCGAAGCCAATGGCAACGGCTTTCCCCTCCTGTTGATGAACCGCTATTCCAAAGGCATCCTTTACGTCTGGACGATGCCGGACAATTTCGCCGATCTTTACAGGCTGCCTCCCGCCGTCACCACGGCCATCAAGAATTACGTCATGCGCGGCTTTCCGGTCCGACTGGATGGACCGGCGGAGGTGGCGCTCTTCGCCTATAATAACGGCGCATTCATCGCGCAAAATTTTTCGGCGACGGCGGCGGATGTAAAAATTTCCACCCTCGGCAACTCCCCCAGATTGAAGAATCTCGTTACCGGTGAAACGCTGGAAGGCAAATCATTATCGCCTCACGGTTGGAACTGGCGGAATGACACCACTGAGGACCGCACCCTCTTTAACATCAAGCTGCCGCCGCATAGCTATGCCGTGTTCAGTCTCGACAATACTTCACAAGCCAACATTCATTAATCATTCAGCCAAGTCAGAAAAACCGAATGGCAGGCTGGCCAACATAAAGCAGACCTTGAAACGCCGAGGCTTAACCCTTATCGCCGCTCTCCTGTTGGGCGCGCTTTCTTCATCCGCCGAAAATGGTCCATCGCGTGAAAAATTACTGATGGATTTCGGCTGGCGTTTTGCCTTTGGAAACGCGACCGATCCATCAAAGGATTTTGACCCCGCACCGGCGAACGAGGCATTCAATTACCTCACCAAAACCGGTAATGGCCAGGGAGCGGCAAAAGCGGATTTTGACGACCGCGGCTGGCGGAAATTGGACCTGCCCCATGACTGGGCGGTGGAGGCGCCATTCGACGAACGTGGGAGCGGCAGCCATGGCTACAAGGCCGTCGGCAAAAAATTTCCCGAGCGCAGCATCGGCTGGTACCGCAAATCAATCTCCATTCCGGCGTCCGACCTGGGCCGCCGCATCAGCGTGGATTTTGACGGCGTGTTCCGTGATTCGCAGGTGTGGGTCAACGGATTTTACCTTGGCCGTGAAGCGAGCGGCTACTCGCCATTCAGCTATGATATCAGTGATTATCTGAACTACGGCGGCGACAACGTCATCGCCGTTCGCGTGGATGCAACCCTCGAAGAAGGTTGGTTTTACGAGGGTGCGGGCATTTATCGGCACGTCTGGCTGACCAAGACGGCGCCTCTGCACGTCGCCAGATGGGGCACATTTGTGACGACGGATGTAAGAAAGAATTCCGCTGATGTGACCGCGCGCGCAACGGTCAACAACGACCAACCTACGAATGCCACCTTTGAAATTCGCCAGGTTATGGTGGACGCGAACGGAAAAACCATCGCCACCGAAAGTCTCAAAAAGCTCTCCCTCGCGCCCGGCGCAACGAAAGAATTTTCAGTTGTGCTCAAGGTGTACAAACCAACACTCTGGTCGTGCGAGACGCCCTATTTGTACACTCTCGTCACGACGATTTGCCAGCGTGATAAGATTATTGACCGTTATGAAACGCCCTTTGGCATCCGGACGCTGCGTTGGGATGCAAATGAGGGATTTTTTTTGAACGGCCAGCGCGTGCAGTTGAAGGGAACCTGCGATCACCAGGATCACGCCGGCGTGGGTGCAGCACTGCCCGACGGCGTGATTGAATTCCGCGTTGCGCAATTGAAAAAGATGGGTTCAAACGCCATCCGCACGAGTCACAATGCGCCGACGCCGGAATTGCTCGATGTATGCGACCGCCTCGGCATGTTGGTAATGGACGAAAACCGCGAATACGGCATCAACCCACAGCAACTCGATGGATTGAAGCGGCTGATCCTGCGTGACCGCAACTATCCGTGTGTCTTCATCTGGTCTCTCGGCAATGAGGAATGGGGCATCGAAGGCACAGACAAGGGCACGCGCATCACGCAGACGATGCAGACATTTGCGCAGCGGCTCGACCCAACGCGCCGTTTCACCACCGCCATCAGCGGCGGCTGGGGAAAAGGCAGTTCCAAAAGCATCGAGGTAATGGGCTTCAATTATTACTCGCACGGCGACACCGACTCCTATCATAAACAATTCCCCGCCAGGCCGTCCGTTGCCACCGAAGATGGCAGTACATTTTCCACGCGCGGGATTTACGTCCAGGACCGCGGACACCAGCACCTGACCGCCTACGATGTGAACAAGGCAGATTGGAGTCTGCTCGCGGAAGAATCATGGCCCTACTACGCCGCGCGGCCTTATGTTGCCGGACAGTTCCAGTGGACGGGCTTCGACTATCGCGGCGAGGAGACCCCGTTTGGCTGGCCGGCCATTAGCTCACAATTCGGCATCCTTGATACCTGTGGATTCCCAAAGGACATTTTCTATTATTATCAGGCATGGTGGTCGGATCATCCGGTGCTGCACCTGTTCCCTCATTGGAACTGGCCGGGTGCGGAGGGCCGGGAAATTGACGTATGGGCCTACAGCAACTGCGAGGAGGTGGAACTTTTCCTCGACGGCGCAAGTCTGGGCCGGAAAAAGATGCCAAAAAACCTTCATCTCGATTGGAAGGTCAAATACGCGCCGGGCGTTTTGATTGCCCGAGGCTACAACAACGACCGGGAAATTCTCACGGAGCGAATCGAGACGACCGGCGCGCCGGCGGCAGTCCAAATGTCTCCGGACCACCGCGCACTCAAAGCCGACGGCCAGGATGTCGTCATCATCGCGGTTTCTACCACTGATGCGCAGGGCCGGCTCGTTCCGGATGCGGCGAACAAAGTCCATTTTGATCTAGCCGGACCGGGAAAGATTCTCGGCGTCGGCAACGGCGATCCGGCATCGCATGAGCCGGATGTTTTCCTTCCCACCGGGAACAGCGCGCCAGACTGGCAGCGCAGCCTATTCAGCGGCTTTGCGCAAATCATCGTTCAATCCACGAAGGAACCCGGCGAGATCAAACTCACCGCCAGCGCCGATGGCCTGGCGCCGTTCACGCTGATCATTCCCTCGCAACCCAGTCCGTTACGCCCGGCGATTGCCGCCAAATGATTATGGTAAATTTCTCACTCTCCATGCACCGCCTCATTAAACAAATTGCCGCTTGCTGCCTCGTTCTGGCCGCGACCATAAGGGCGGTATCCGGTGCCGCGACGAACGAACTAACGGAACGAATTGTTTCCGCCGACCTCCAACAAACGAACGGCGCGCTCAACACGATGTTTAAATTCTGCGTCGGGGCGGGCCGCGCCAACGAAGGTTTGCGCGCGGACTGGCAGCGGCAACTGACTGTTGCGCACCGCGAATGCGGTTTCCAATACATCCGCATGCACGGTCTGTTCGACGAAGACATGGGCGTTTATCGCGACTGGGGCAAACCTGAATACAACTGGCAATACATTGATGAGCTTTTCGATTTCCTCGAAAGCATCGGCATGAAGCCATTTGTGGAATTGGGCTTCATGCCGGACGGCCTGGCCAGCGGTTCCAAAACAATTTTCTGGTACCGCGGCAACGTAACGCCGCCGAAAGACCTGAATAAATGGGCAGACTTTATTCGCGCTTTTGTGCTGCACGAACGGGAACGATATGGCGATGCGGAATTGCGCACCTGGTATTTCGAAGTCTGGAACGAACCGAATCTAGATGGTTTTTGGGCCGGCACACAGCAGCAGTATTTCAATTTTTACGCCGCGACCGCGCGCGCCATCAAAAGCGTTTCCCCGGATTACCAAGTAGGCGGCCCCGCCACGGCTGGTTGCGGCTGGATTCCGGAATTCATTCATTTTTGCGATACGAACCACGCACCGGTGGATTTCATTTCCACGCACACCTACGGTGTGGGAAGCGGTTACCTGGATGAAACCGCCACCCACGGCACGGCTCTTTCCCGCAACGCGGACTCCATTTGGGGGGACGTGAAACGGGTGCGACAGCAGATTGCCGATTCCGCGTTTCCCAAACTGGAGCTGTATTTCACCGAATGGAGCAGTTCCTATACTCCGGCGGATCCTTTTCACGACAGCTACCACAGCGCGGCGTATATTTTGGAGAAGCTAAAGAATTGCGGTGACGCCCCCAATTCCATGTCCTATTGGACGTTCACGGACATCTTCGAGGAAGCTGGTCCGCGCTGGGAGGCCTTTCATGGTGGTTTCGGTTTGATGAATTACCAGGACATCAAAAAGCCGGCGTATTACGCGTATCAATTCCTGAACCGGCTTGGCCAGACGGAACTCAAGAACAGCGACTCTTCGTCCTGGATTTGCACCGACAATGTCGGCGGTGTGCAGATGTTGGTTTGGGATTTTACCAATACCTTTCCCGCCACAAACATGATTAATCAGGTTTTCTACAAGCGCGATTTGCCTGCAAAACCCAAAGACAAAATCACACTTCAACTGTCCCACGTGCCGAAAGGCAAATATACCGTTGAATTTTTCAAAATCGGCTATCGCGTGAACGATCCTTATGCGACCTACAGGGATTTGGGATCGCCCGCGCAACTCACCAAAGCCCAAGTTGCTGAAATCAAATCCAAAAACAGCGGCGCGCCCTTGGAAGCCAAAACCGTGAAGATTGCCCGTGACGGAAAATTCGCACAGCAGTTCGAACTCCGCGAAAACGAGGTCGTGCT
>DASZPR010000338.1:0-2954 GCA_035550235.1 Verrucomicrobiia bacterium
ATTTAGCTGCCGGCGAAGAAGTCGTTTTTGGTTTACAACCCTGGATTGAGACGAAGGTTATCCCTGCGAGAGTGAGAATGATGGCCAACGCGCCGAGTTTTTTCATAGGTAGTGTTTTGCCGTCCTACGCCAATGGCTACCTCTTTTCGGGCAAAGGTAAAGGAAAATCCGAACCTGGATTAAACGCATTCTTGTCCTTGAGAGGCCAAGAGAAGTTTGCCGGAAACGACGGCCGCAAATGGTTTGAGAAATTAAATCCCCACGCGATTCAAAAATTCCTGCGCGAGCACTTCGTAGGCCGCGGAACCCGTGCTGTATTTATCGTAATGAATAATCGGCTTGCCGAAGCTGGGTGCTTCCGCCAGGCGAGTGCTGCGCGGAATCATCGTCTCAAACACGCGCTCGCCGAAATGTTGGCGCACTTCGTCTACGACCTGGTTCGAAAGTTTTGTGCGGCCATCAAACATCGTCATCACCACCCCGAGCAGTTCGAGGCGCGGATTGATGCCGTTGTCCCGCACCTGGCTGAGGATGCGATTGATCATCGAGATGCCCTCAAGCGCGTAATACTCACATTGCAACGGAATGAGCAAACCATCGGCGGCCGCAAAAGCGTTCAAGGTCAGCACACCCAGCGACGGCGGGCAATCGAGGATCACCAGATCGAATTGTCCGCTGGCGAGAACGGGTTGCAGCGCCTGGCCGACGCGTTGGAGATAATTTTCAACGCGCGCCAATTCAATATCCGCGCCGCACAAATCCACTTCGCTCGGAATCACGCTCAGCCGTTCGAAAGCCGTAGGTTTGATTTTTTCAGCCAGGCTGCCTTCGCCGAGCAAAACGCGGTACGCGCTGGCACCCTCCGTCTTTTCGAGGCCCAAACCGCTGGTGGCGTTCGCCTGCGGATCGAGGTCAAACAGCAAAACGCGCTTGCCCACCGCGGCCACGCACGCCGCGAGATTCACCGCAGTGGTGGTTTTACCCACCCCACCTTTTTGATTGGCTACAGCAACGACTTTAATTGGCACGCCGGGATTCTAATTGGCGGCAGCGAATTGCCAATGGCCAAATTTTTTCTTTACCGGCCAACACGCACAGAGGGAGCAAAAGTACCAAATCTCAAGTTCCAAGCTCCAGAGAAACTCCAAACATCAAATTCCAAAAAATGTCGCGGTCCGCGTTGAGGGTTGGAGCTTGAAGTTTCTCTGGGGCTTGGATGTTGGTGCTTGGAGTTTTTATCGGTTGGCGGAAATTGGCGATTGAAAATTGAGAGGGGCGACTGCATCTTGTCGGTATGAAGTTGATCCTCTCCACGCACAACGTAACGTTGACGGACGCCATTGAGAAGCACGTGCTCGCGAAGCTCGACAAGCTGGATCGCTTGAATTCGCACGTGGTGCACGCCCGGGTGACTCTTGAGCACGATCACATGAGGGTTCCGGAGCGGCAATTCTCCTGCTCGATTCGGCTCGGAGTACGCGGCCCGGACTTATTCGCGGAGGACCGCGAAAGCGACCTTTACGCCGCGATCGACCTGGTGGAAAAAAAGATCGAGCAACAAATCCGCACGCGCCAGAGCAAACACAAAGCCCGCAAGCACAAGGTCGCGGCGCGCACAAAACGCTCCCGGCAGGAAGCCGCGATTTGACGGAGGCAGAAGGAAGAATGCAGAAGGAAGAATTTGATGCGGCGAATGGGTTGTATCCTCGCGCCGTATCTGGACGCGCGGTTCGTCAATCCTCGTTTTCATGATTCTCCGCGCACGCGTTGTTCTTCCCATTTCCCGCCCACCCATTGAAGACGGCGCAGTGCTCATCGCGGGCAATCGCCTGGCGCGAGTCGGCGCATGGAAGGAATTTTCCGCAGCGGAAGGAGAGGTCATTGATTTAGGCGAGACGATTCTCATGCCCGGGCTCATCAACGCCCATTGTCACCTGGATTACACGGACATGGCCGGGCTGATACCGCCGCAAAAATCTTTTACGGATTGGATTCGATTGATGCTGGCCACCAAAGCCGGTTGGAACTATAGCGAGTACGCGGAGTCGTGGCTTAACGGCGCGCGGATGCTCGCCAAAACCGGCACCACGACCGTGGCGGATTTCGAGGCGGTTCCGGAATTACTGCCGGATGTTTGGTCGAGCACGCCGTTGCGGGTGATTTCACTCCTCGAAATGACGGGGGTGAAAAGCCGCCGCGATCCGCGGGATATTTTGCAGGACAACGTCAATCACATCCTCACCCTTCCCGGTGGACGCTGTCGTCCGGGGCTGGCGCCGCATGCCCCCTACTCCACCGCGTCGGAACTGCTGCGGCTCTCGGCAGAAATGGCGCGTCAAAGGCATTGGCCTCTCTCTATTCACATTTCGGAATCGGCGCAGGAATTTGAAATGTTCCTGAAAGGCAAAGGCGTGATGTTTGATTGGTTGCGCTGGAACGGTCGTGACATGGGAGATTGCGGCGAGCGCTCGCCGGTGCGGCATTTGGATCGCAGCGGTGTGTTGAGTGAAAATTGCCTGGCGGTGCACGTGAATTATTTGGCGGAGGGCGATGCGAAATTGTTGGCTCGCAGAAAAACCAGCGTGGCGCATTGCCCGCGCAGCCACGCGTATTTCCGGCACCAAGATTTCCCCTATCACGGATTGACGCGGGCAAAGGTGAATGTCTGCCTCGGCACGGACAGCCTGGCGACCGTCTACAAAAAACCGAGGCAAAAAGTGCAGTTGAATATGTTCGAGGAAATGCAGACATTCGCCGCCAAACTCCCGCGTGTCTCTCCCGAAAAGATTTTGCGAATGGCAACGGTTAACGGCGCGCGCGCTTTGGGCATGGAAGGACAAGTGGGTGAAATTTCGGAAGGAGCTTTGGCCGACCTGATTGTTATTCCTTTCAAGGGCAGCCTCAAGGACGCCAACGAATCCGCCGTGCATCACGAAGGCGCGGTGATGGGCAGC
>DASZPR010000339.1:0-7141 GCA_035550235.1 Verrucomicrobiia bacterium
GAGATTGTTGAGCAGAATCGCGCTGCCAATAAGATGCCGCATTTGTATCCAGAGTAACTTTGTTATCAACGACGCCGTGGTTTGCGCTCCAGGCGTCCCGTGCGCCGGATCGCGGAGCTTGGATCGTCAGGCCGCCAGCGAGCGTGGCGTGATAAATCCACGGATGGCACAGAGGCACGAGTCGGTGACAGGTGAGATTGGTGCGTGACACAGAGAGCGGCCTCGTTAGGGTGGTGATAGATTCGCTCGAATTGGCAGATTCATGAAATCTCGACGAGCCAGGTTTGACGATCGATTGCAAAGCAACACATGCCAAAAGAGAATTACATTCAGCTCGCGATGCGAGAGTTTAAGCGCATGAAAGCGCTGGCCGATGCGGCGATGGCGCAGGTGACCACAGAGCAGTTTTTCGCAGCGCCGGCTGAGGGGGATAATAGCATTGCGGTTATTGTAAAGCATGTGGGAGGGAATCTGTTGTCGCGGTGGGTTGATTTTCTGACGAGCGATGGGGAGAAGCCGGGGCGCAATCGGGATGTGGAGTTTGAGATTGTGGCCGGCGACACGCAGGAGTCGATTGTGCGTCAGTGGGAGTCGGGTTGGGCGGCTCTTTTTTCAGCATTGGAGCCACTGATAGATTCTGATCTCGAGAGGACAATTACGATTCGGGGAGAGCCGTTCAGTGTCTTGCAGGCCATCAATCGGCAACTGACTCATTATTCCTATCATGTCGGTCAGATTGTTTATGTGGCGAAGCATTATGCCGGGGGTTCGTGGCGCAGCTTGAGCATACCGAAGGGAAAATCTGCCGAATTTAATGCGAGGCCGACGAAATACGTTGAGCGGGGCTGACGAATCGTTTTTGTCGTCGGTTTGGCAAAAGTCTGGTTCGCCCCTACGGGGCTCGCAATACATATCGGAATTCCCGGGCCTTCAGCCCTGATCGGAGGGAACACGTTTTGCGTTCGGTGCGCGGGTTTGTCCAGTGCCAATTTCCTTCATCGCTCCCCGGGCGCATCTCAATTTTTGAGGGGTGGCGAACCCGTTCCGAAGGGGCCATTGAAAATAGAGCGGCAGTTTAACGCTGGAAGGGATTGATCGTCACACGAGTCCCGAAAGGCCGGCTGAAATTGGGGGCCTTTTTCGGCCGTCCCTTCGGGACTGGTCAGCTTCCGCCCTGACCCCGGCAGTAAACTGCCGGGCTATTCTCGGAAATCCCTCCGGGATTTAACACCGTGCCATCATTCTCAAAACTTGAGATGCGCTTTCGCTCCGCGAAGTGTCGCTTTGCCCCTTGAACCCTTAGCCATCCGCCTTTAAAATCCTTTTCAATGGAACAAGTCCCGCCGCCGCCTTCGTTGGAAGCTCCGCCGTTATTGCCGTCGCGGCCTAAAAAATCCAGTGCGCTGGCGGTGTTGCTGAGTTTCTGCCTGGTGTTGTTCCTGGTGGATGGGCTGATTTCGTTTGTGGATGACGGGGTGATTGTGCTGTTTCACGCGCACGCGCTTTCGTTGATTCGGGGTTTGATTTCGCTGGCTACGCTGGTGGTGGCGGTGGGGTTGTATGGATTGATTGGCATGACGCGGGTGGTGCCGAAGCGATTGTTTTTGCCGATACCGCTGTTTTGCCTGGGGTCGATGCTGATCACGTTTCCGTTGGCAATTTTCTGGTATCATCACATCCAGGAAATCGGTTTTGTCATTTCGGCGGCGCAATTGATGTTGGGGGTGTTGTTGATTGGTTTGATTCCAAGACAGAAGATGCGTTCGTGGCCGCTGGTTGGGGAGGAGCAGCTTGGCGCGGGGGGTTTTAGCGGAAGACGGTTCGCGGTGTTTGCGCTGGTGAATGTTTTTGTGGTTCTGCCGTTGGTCGTGGTTTATCTGTTCGCTTGCAGCGCGCGGGCGGTGAGCCATTTCAGCGAGGGATTCATGGCGCTGCATCCGAGTGGTTTCACGGTGCAGGTGCGGAAATATGTTCGCGATGATGGCAAGGCGATTCAGTTGTTTCCGATGGCGCACGTGGCGGCGGCGTCGTTTTATCAACAGGTTGCGCGGACGTTTCCGAGCAATTCCCTGGTTTTGATGGAGGGCGTGAGTGATGAGGGCAATTTGCTGACGAATAAGATCAGCTATAAGCGCATGGCGAAGACGCTCGGGTTGGCGGAGCAAAAGGAGACGTTTGCGCCCAGCGAGAGCGCGAGCGAGGTGGTCCGGGCGGATGTGGACGTGGACGAGTTTTCCCCCAGCACGATTGATTTTCTTAATCTCGTGATGTTGTTTCACGCCCAGGGTGCGACGCCGGAGAACATTTCGAGGATGATGCAGTATTCGCCGCCACCGGGTTTCGAGGAGCAACTGTTTGATGATTTGCTGACGAAGCGCAATGCGCATTTGCTGGGGGAAATTCGGTCGAATTTGCAGACTTCGGATAACATCATGGTGCCGTGGGGTGTGGCGCATATGCCGGGATTGGCGCGGGAGATTCAGAAATATGGGTTTCACCTGAGCGAAACGCGGGAAATTGTGGTGATTCCGTTTGGGAAGAGGGCGAAAACGGCGGGGGATTGAGCCCGGGCTTTGCCGATGTTTGTTCAAATTTCCTGAAATAATCCTTGCAACCCGGGATTTCGCTGGTAGTTTCACGGGCTCCTTTTCGAAGGAAAATGTTATGGCAAAAATTTGTGAATTGACCGGAAAGCGCCCGATGAAGGGCAGCATTATTTGGCGCAGTGGTAAATCGAAGAAGTCGGGTGGTATCGGCACGCACGTGACGGCCATCACCAAGCGCCGTTTCATGCCGAATCTCCAGCGCGTCAAAGCGGTGATGCCGAGTGGCGAAGTCCGCTATATTCGTGCGACTGCCAGCGCCATCAAAAAGGGATTGGTGGTCAAAGCCCCCCGCCGCACCTGGAAGAAGGACGCGGCCGCCAAGGCCTGAATTAGTCCCGGAATTTAAAAAGCGTTGAAGCACTTGCTTCAACGCTTTTTTATTTTAGCCAATTGGAAAGCACTCCGCGCACTTTCGCCCCACCTCCTTGGCGCCGGTAAATTGGTTATTTTCGTAGTTGCGAGTTTTTTGGAATTCCGTTGTCGTCCACTTTTTCCATCAACTTGGATGTGGTTACCCCCAAGGCCCTGGCGATTCGGAGGACGCTGAGCACGCTGGGATTTCGCATGCCGCGTTCGATCCCACTGATGTAGGTGGGGTCGAGATTCGCGCGTTCCGCGAGCGCTTCCTGGGTTAATTCTTTTTCTTCGCGCCGCTTCCGAACATTCAATCCTAGAATGTTGAGACCTTGATTTCGATTCCCCATGCTGTAGTTAGTTCACCTGTCACAGACCGTTAAGTCTATAGACTATGAGTCAGGTCGTAAGTTCAAGTGCAATTATTTTCCCGACTTTACCGATTGCGACGCAAGATTGACGAATCGCCAACAATCCCGCAAAAATGTCACTTCACGCGGTCGACGGTCGTCCAATGTTGGAGTCGAAGTTTTTAAAATTATGAAATACCTAGAGCATTTCCATCAAAGTTGTAGCGATGAGGGGAACGCGGAGCCCAACGGTCTTTTTGGTTTTTGGCTTCGTTTCGGCTCAGTTACAGGGTTTTGCAAACCTGCTCCTTCGCCGAAGCTTCGCCAAAACCCAAAAATCCTCGCTGCTCATCGCTATATCTTTTCTGTCAATGCTCTAGCGCTTCTCACCCTTACGGCGCTCACCTTTACTGGCTGTGCGAACGAAGGCCTTTCTTCCCAAACCCCGACGTCTCCCGAGCTTTCGGGACCGGTTATTCTGGATTCGATGAAGAAAGTGGCGGATTGGCAACTGACCAATGACTCGCCGTCGTTGGCTCATTATCAACTGAATAGCTGGACGTACGGCGCGTTTTACGCCGGGGTGATGGCTTTGGACAGTGTGGCCGACACTCCCAAATATCACGAGGCCATGCTGGCCATCGGCAAGAAGCTCGATTGGCAGCCGGGCAAGCGTCCGTATCACGCGGATGACCAGGCGGTTGGCCAGATGTATCTCGAGATGTATTTGAAGGATCATGATCCGGCGATGTTGGGGCCGATCAAGGCCAAGCTGGATAATATTCTGGCGCATCCGAGCACCGATTCATTGGAGTTCGGCAAGGGTAAACAGGACCGTTATTGGTGGTGTGATTCGTTGTTCATGGGCCCGCCGACGTGGGCGCTGCTTTACAAAGCGACCGGTGAGAAAAAGTATCTCGATTTCATGGACAAGGAATGGTGGGCGGCATCGGATTATCTTTACGACCCGGAGGAACACCTCTATTTCCGCGATAGCCGTTATTTCAAACAGAGGGAGGCGAATGGCAAAAAAATCTTCTGGAGCCGCGGCAATGGCTGGGTGATGGGCGGGTTAGTGCGGGTGCTGGAAATCATGCCGAAGAATTATCCCTCCCGCGCGCGTTACGAAACGCAGTTGAAAGAAATGGCCGCGAAGATCGCGAGCCTGCAACAGCCGGATGGCCTCTGGCATGCGAGTTTGTTGGATCCCGAATCTTATCCGTTGAAAGAAACCAGCGGTTCGGGATTTTATGTGTTCGCGCTGGCGTGGGGAATCAACCATGGCTTGTTGGATCGCGCGACGTATCAACCGGTGGTGGACAAAGGCTGGATTGCGTTGCAGGGTTGCGTCACGCCGGAAGGCAAGCTTGGTTACGTGCAGCAAGTCGGCGCGGACCCGAAGTCATTCAAGCCTGAGGATTTTGAAGTATACGGGGCGGGGGCATTTCTGCTGGCGGGCAAGGAAATGTACGTGATGGCGCACCGGCGCTAGTTTACAGGGTAACGGACAAATGTTTTTGGTTAAATGAGTGATTTGTTAAATTGGTTAAATAAGGGTGATGAACTTCGTCGCGAACTTATTTAACCATTTAACTCATTTAGCCTATTTGAGGATTCAACTTATTTAACCGATTCACAACCATGCAAATTCGCTTTTCTCCCAATCAAAACGATTACCAGAAACTGTGCACCGACGGTCTGCGATCTAATTTTCTCATCGAAACACTCTTCGCTCCTGACAAGGTCGAACTCGTTTATAGCGATGCCGATCGCGCCATTATCGGCTCGGCGGTTCCGACGGCCGGGCCTTTGAAGCTGGTCACGGATGCCGAATTGCGCGCGGCGTTTTTCTGCGAGCGCCGCGAACTCGGAGTGTTGAATATCGGCGGCAGCGGCACGGTGGAAGTGGACGGGAAAAAATACGAGATGAACAAGCTCGACTGCCTTTATGTTGGCCGGGGCAGCAGGGACATTTCGTTCAGCAGCAAGAATTCGGCGGAGCCGGCGGCATTTTATTTGTTGAGCTATCCCGCGCATGCGGCGTATCCGACGACGCTGGCGACGCTAAAGGACGCGGCGCCGGTGGAACTCGGCACGCTCGCCGATGCGAATCGCCGGACGATCTACAAATATATCCACATGGACGGCATCAAGAGCTGCCAGTTGGTGATGGGTTTCACGAAATTGCAGGAGGGCGCGGTGTGGAACACGATGCCGCCGCATACGCACACGCGCCGGTCCGAGGTTTACGTTTATTTCGATCTCGACCCGAAGCGGCGCGTGATGCATTTCATGGGTACGCCGCAGCAGACGCGGCACATCGTGATGGCCGATCGGCAGGCGGTGATTTCGCCGAGTTGGTCGATTCACTGCGGTTGCGGCACCGGCGCTTACACTTTTTGTTGGGGAATGGGCGGCGAAAACCAGGCGTTCGACGACATGGATCCGGCGCCAGCGGCGCAGTTGCGGTAAAAGAATTCAACGCAAAGGCGCAAAGAAGCAAAGGCGCGAGAATTTCATTTGGTGATTCTTAACCTTGCGCCTTTCGTGTCTCCGCGTCTTTGCGTTAAAACAAAATTATGATTTTAGACAAATTCAAACTGGACGGAAAAGTTGCTGTGGTCACCGGCGCGGGGCGCGGGCTGGGGCAGGGAATTGCCATCGGCCTCGCGGAGGCGGGTGCTGATGTTGCATTGGTGGTTTCCGGAACCACCAATGACGAGACGGCAAAAAAAATCAAAGCCCTGGGCCGCCGCACTTGCACCATCAAGGCCGATCTTTTGCAGAAGGATTCTGTGGCGAAGATTGTCGACACAACCGTCAAGGAACTCGGCAGTCTGGATATTTTGGTGAACAACGCGGGCATCATTCGCCGCGCGCCGTTGCTGGAATTTTCCGAGCAGGATTGGGATGAGGTGATTCAGGTCAACCAGAAGAGTCTGTTTTTCCTGGGACAGGCGGCGGCGAAACAAATGGTGAAACAGGGGCGCGGCGGCAAGATTATCAATGTCGCTTCCATGCTCTCGTTTCAGGGCGGCATTCGCGTGCCTTCCTACACGGCTTCGAAGAGCGCGGTGATGGGATTGACGCGCATCATGGCCAACGAACTCGCGGCGCATAACATCAACGTGAACGCCATCGCGCCCGGCTACATGGAAACGGACAATACGGCGGCGTTGCGCGCGGACGAGAAACGCAATGCGGAGATTTTGGCGCGCATCCCCGCGGGCCGCTGGGGTTCGCCGGAGGATTTGAAGGGCGCGGCGGTTTTCCTGGCATCGGCGGCGTCGAATTATATGCAGGGTTATACGATCGCGGTGGATGGCGGGTGGTTGGCGCGGTAGTGCGAAGGAATTGAAACGTGTTGCGTGTTCCGTGTTGCGTGATTCAGTCGCAAAGTCTCGGAATACGGAACACGCAACACGAAGCACGCAACAAAAGTGCAGAAATTATTTAGTGTTGTGCCGTGCGCGGGCTTGACCGGGGCTGTTCAAAAAGTCCAATCTGACAGCCGGTTCTGAATTTTTCGGAGCAACGTTTTGACGAACCACTGCAAATTGAAATTCCGGGTCAGGTCGGCTCAGCGAGGCGGCCACGGCTCGGGATTTTGCGAAACCCCCACCCCTGATTATGCCTATTGAATCCCTCTCCTCCGGTCAGAGCGCGTCGGCCCGGCCTCCGTTCTCCGGCCCAAGAACGAACTACCGTTGGGTCATCTGTGCCTTGCTGTTCTTTTCCACGACGGTCAACTACATGGACCGGCAGGTCATCAGTTATTTAAAACCTTTTTTTTGCGCCCCGTTGGATCATGGCGGTTTCGGGTGGACCAAT
>DASZPR010000340.1:0-3085 GCA_035550235.1 Verrucomicrobiia bacterium
TCACCCGGTCGAAACCTCTTTAAGCATCGAGGGGAACAATTTTAGCCATGAGTTTCCGCCATATTCGCTGACGGTATTGCGATTGAAGGGGCGTTGACGGGTGTGATTGGGAATAGTTACGGGTGTATTTGCGATATGTGAGATGCGGATGGAATTTCCTATTTTATTTTCACGTTATCCCTCAAAATATGTTAATGCGAAAGGTCAACTTCGTTATGAATGATCGGCTGCTCCGATTGGTTTTTTCCCTGTGTGCAATGACGGCGGTGTGCGCGAGCGCCGCAACGAATGAGATGGCCAATCTCGCAGTCGTCGCCACGCCAACGACTTCGTTTGTTTCTGGCGACACAACGCTCACGGCGTTGAACGATGGATTTACGCCGCGCAGTTCGAGTGATGGCCGGCACAAAACGTATGGCAACTGGCCGCGGACTGGCACGGAATGGGTGCAGTACGAATGGAGCCAGCCGATTTCGACGAAGCAAATGGACGTTTACTGGTGGGCGGACGGCCAGGGCGTGGGCGTGCCGAAGGCGTGCCGCGTGGAGTATTGGGACGGCTCGAAATTTGTGCCGGTGAACGGCGCTTCAGGATTGGGCGTCGAGCGCGATACTTTCAACAGTACGACGTTTGATGAGGTGAAGACGACGAAGTTGCGTTTGGAGATGGATTCGGACGGCCAGCTATCGACCGGGCTTTTGGAGTGGAAGGTTTATGATTCCGGCAAGTCGCCGATTTTTCCGCCGACCGTTCGGGCCGGCGAGGATCGTGATGTGGTGTTGGGCGGAAAGACTTACCTGTCCGGCAACGCGAATTCCGTGCAGAACGGAAATTTCAAGACGGAATGGAGCAAGGGCTCGGGTCCCGGCAAGGTGACATTCGCAAATGCCAATACTCTCGAAACGACGGCGACGTTTTCCGAAGCGGGTGATTATGTATTGAAACTGACGGCTTACAGCGGCAAGGCGAGTTCCAGCGGCATGGTCAAGGTGCACGTGGCGGAGCCGCCGCCGGCGAATCGGTTGGACGTGGTCTATACCAAGAAATATTCCATCGACAGCCCGTTGTGGAACGCGCGCGCGAAGGCGTTGATCGTGAATTGGATTCCACATTGCATTGACGAGATCAACGACCCGAACCTGCGCGAAGGCGGCATCGCCAATTTCATCGAGGCCGGGAAAAAGTTGAAAGGCGAACCCGCCAAGTTCCACGTAGGCTATCCGTTTTCAAATGCGTGGGTGCACCAAACGGTGGAAGCGATGTGCATTGCGCTGATGGTGGATCCACAAGGCGATCCGGACATCATCAAGGCCCAGGAGAAAATGAAGGCGACGCTGGATGATTGGATTCCAATCATTCTGGCCGCGCAGGAGCCGGACGGTTATCTGCAAACCCGTTTCACGCTCGGCACGGCGCGGGATCGCGGTCCGGTGCATCATTGGGACCCGCGCACGCGTGGCGAACACGAGGGCTACACCGCCGGTTACTTCATTGAGTCGGCCATCAATCATTACACGATGACGGACGGCAAAGACCTGCGCCTCTACAATGCCGCGAAGAAATTGGCGGATTGCTGGGTGGCGAATATCGGTCCTGGCAAGAAGGAATGGTTTGACGGCCATCAGGAAATGGAACAGGCGCTGGTGCGGTTCGGCCGGTTCGTGAATGACCAGGAAGGGCATGGCCGTGGTGATGCGTATATCAAGCTCGCGCGTTTCCTGCTCGATTCGCGCCGGGGCGGCTCCGAATACGACCAGAGCCATTTGCCGCCGATCAAGCAATACGAGGCAGTGGGCCACGCGGTGCGGGCGGTTTATTTTTATTCCGGCATGGCGGACGTCGCGGCGGAGACCGGGGACATCGATTATGAGAGCGCGGTGATGTCGCTGTGGGACAACATGGTGAACAAGAAATATTATATCACGGGCGGCATCGGCAGCGGTGAGACGTCGGAAGGTTTCGGGCCGGATTATTCGCTGCGCAACAATGCGTATTGCGAGGCGTGCTCGAGCTGCGGGTTCATCTTTTTCCAATACAAAATGAACCTCGCGTATCACGACGCGAAATATGCGGACCTGTATGAGGACACAATTTACAACGCGCTGCTGGGCTCGACGGATTTGGACGGAAAGAATTTCTATTACGACAATCCGCTGGCGGACAGTAGAGACCGCTATCCGTGGCATGTTTGTCCGTGCTGCGTGGGGAACATTCCGCGCACGCTGTTGATGATTCCTACGTGGACATACGTGAAGGACGATAACGGCATTTATGTGAACCTGTTCATCGGCAGCAAGATCAACGTGGAGAAAGTCGCGGGCACGGATGTGCAGATGGTGCAGAAGACGGATTATCCGTGGAACGGCAATATTTCGATCACGGTGAATCCGAAGCAGAATCGTAAATTTACGGTTTATGTGCGCATTCCGGATCGCCACGTCAGCGACTTGTATGCCGCCACGCCGAAAGTGAGCGGTTACAAATCGTTTTCCGTGAACGGCAAAGCGGTGAAGCCGAAAATCGTGAAAGGTTATGCGGTCGTGACCCGCACGTGGGCGCCGGGCGATCATATCGATATGGAATTGCCGATGGTGCCGCAACGCGTGACGGCGGATGCCAACATCAAGGCTGACGCGGGCCGCATGGCGCTGCGTTATGGCCCGCTGGTTTACAATGTGGAGCGCGCGGATCAGGCCGACTTGAACCAGGAGATTGGCTCGGCGCCGCTGAAGGCGGAATGGCGGCCGAACCTGCTCGATGGCGTGATGGTGCTCGATGGTTCGTGGGCCAACGGAAAACCGCTGGTGGCGATCCCGAACTTCGCGCGGATGAATCGCACGGGACAGGTGGCCCCAGATGTGGCGGGGGGTGATTCCTCGGTGAATTACGCGCCGGGCTCGACCGTTTCCGCCACCGGCACGAACTCGACTTCAAGCGCTGCCTCCAGTGAGACGCCGCGCCGCCGTCGCGGTTCGGGCCAGGTGGAGTCGATGGTGTGGATTAAAGAATAACCTTAAGCTGCCGCTAAATTTTATGTTAAGCCGAATCTACCGCACGCGTGGACGTCGTGCCGCCATTGGAGTTT
>DASZPR010000341.1:0-3841 GCA_035550235.1 Verrucomicrobiia bacterium
ATTGATGATTCAAACCCCTCCGCCGTGATTGTCACCACGAGCGGCCTCGCGTCCGGAGTGAACGATAGCACCCGGCCCGCGGGCAGCGGCGTGGATTTATTCAATTTCTTTTCGGCGAATCAAAGTTCCCTTTTTGGCCAGCCCCTCTCCGGTTCCAATCTCACCGGCGGTAACAGCGGCGTTTCTTACAACGGCTTCCTCAGCGATAATTTTTCGACGGGCGGCGACACCTTTGTCGATCTGCGACTTTACGTGAATGGTTCTCCGGGAGCAGGGAACACGCAGGCATTTTCCACTTCACAACCCGCATTTACCGGCACTTGGATCTTTGATTTATCAAGTGCTGGAGTGAACGCCTCATCGCTTCCCGCTGTTGGGACGCGCGGAGAAATCTTTTCTGGATTCAGCGGCGACCAAGGCACACTCATAGGACAATGGGAAATTGCCTCAGTTCCCGAACCGGGGACCGGCAGTCTATTCATCCTCGGCTCGATCATCGCCTTCGCCATCAAGCGCCGCCGCACTTCCTAGCAGAAGACTCGTCACGCGAGGCGGACTGTTTTTTTCGTTTCTGTAGAAGACCTTCCTCACTCACAAGCGAGGGAAATTCCATTTGAAAAATTCCGTTTGCCCTGCAAGACTCTGTCCGTGAAATACATAAGGGTTTTATTCTTCGGGATCGTGCTTTTCAACCTCAACCGCGCCGTGGCATTTCCTTTGCCGGTATTGCTCACCATTGATGATTCAAATCCTGCGGCAGTGACGATTACCGCAACCGGGGCTAACTCCGGCGTCAATGATTCCTCGACCATCGCCAACGACGGTGTGGATTTATTGGGATTTTTCCAAACAGCCAATGGGAGTGATTTCTTTTACCAATTCCTGGCGGGCACGCTCAGCGGGGGCAATACGGGAGTCGTTTATAATGACATTTGGACGGACCACCAATCCACGGGCGGCGACACCTTCCTGGATTTATCATTGTATAGGGATATTGATTCGGCTGGCCAGGGCAGCACGCAAAATTTTTCAACCATCCAACCCGCATTTACGGGTTCCTGGACCATTAATTTCTCCGCGCAAGGAATTACCTCGGCAGACCTTCCTACAGTCGGGACCGTCGGACAGATTTTTTCAGGCACCAGTGACCATCCCGGCCAGGTTATCGGTGCATGGCAAGTTGTTAGCGTCCCGGAACCGGGAACGGCCAGTCTGGCCTTGCTCGGCCTCGGTGCCGCCGCCCTCTGGCGCAAACGCCGCTCTCGTCCCTAAAAACCGGCCCCACAGCAGAGTGGGGCGCAAATCCGTTTTAAGATTTCAATGCGAAATCTCATTTCGCCTGATTTGCCTTTAAGATCAAAGAATTCGTGTTTATTCGGGAAATTTGTGTAATTCCTCAAGAAAATTTCTTAAAAAATCTATTGCACTTGGGCGCTTCGTTGCTATATTTCACGCCCGCTTCGCAAACAGCGCGGCGGGCTAGTTAGTTAACCATTAACAGACAATTGTTCTTTGTATGGCTGGACAACGTATTCGTATTCGACTGAAGGCCTATGACCATCGCGTCATAGACCAATCCGCCCGCGACATCGCGGACACGGTCAAGCGCACCGGTGCTCGTGTCGCCGGTCCCATCCCGCTCCCGACTCGCGTCGAGCATTTCACCGTTCAACGCTCTCCTCACTCGGATAAAAAATCCCAGGAAACGTTCGAACAACGCACTCACAAACGCCTCATCGACATCATCGAGCCGACGGCCAAAACCGTTGACGAGTTGAAGAAACTCAATCTCCCGGCTGGCGTGGACATCACCATCAAAATTTAAGTTTATGCCACTAGGACTTTTAGGAAAAAAACTCGGCCACACGCGCGTCTATGACGCCAATGGTGAGCTGCACGCCGTCACCGTCGTGCTCGCGGGTCCCAACCGCGTTTTGCAGGTCAAAACCCAGGCGGGCAAAGACGGCTACAACTCCGTCCAGCTCGGCTTCGATGACCAGAAGGAACAACGCGTCACCAAGCCGTTGCTCGGCCACATCAAGAAACACAACGGCGCCGCGGTGAAACGCATTCGTGAATTTCGCGATTTCTCCAAGGAAGTGAAGCCCGGCGATGTCGTCGGACCCACGCTCTTCGCCCCCGGAGATTTCATTGACGCCATCGGCGTCACCAAAGGCCAGGGTTTCGAAGGCGTCGTCAAACGCCACAAATTTGCCGGCGGTGACTCGACGCACGGTGCCAAAGGCTGGCATCGCCGTTCGGGCGCCATCGGTCAGCGCTTGTTCCCCGGCACCGTTATGCGCGGCATGAAAATGCCCGGTCACATGGGCCAGGTCACGCGCACCACGCAGAACCTGCAAGTCATTCAGGTCCGCGAAGCCGACAATCTGCTCCTCATCAAGGGCTCGATCCCCGGCGCGGAAGGCGATTACGTCGTCATCCGTGAATCCAAGAAACGTCCGAAGGGCTGGAAGCCGCCGGTTTCCACTCACTCGGGCAAGAAGGCCAAGGCCGCAGAAGCCAAGAAGCCTGAACCCAAGAAATAATTGAGGCGCTGTCATGAAAATTTCCATTAAAGACATCAAAGGCAAAAGCCAGGGCGAACACGAAGTCAAATTCGCGCTCGTCGAAGATGGCAAAGGCACTCAGGCCGTGCACGACACCGTGGTCGCTTACCGCGCCGCGCAACGCATGGGCACCGCCTGCACCAAGAACGTCGGCGAAGTCTCCGGCTCCAACAAGAAACCCTGGCGCCAAAAGGGCACCGGCCGCGCTCGCGCCGGCTCGTTCCAATCGCCGTTGTGGGTCGGTGGTGGCGTGGTCTTCGGACCCAAGCCCCGCGACTTCACAAAGAAAGTCAATTCCAAGACCCGGCAGCTCGCCCTGCGCAAAGCGCTCAGCGAACGCTTAAAAGCCGGCGACGTTGTCGTCGTTGACGACCTCAAGCTCAGCTCGCCCAAGACGAAGGATTTCGTCGGCGTGCTGTCCGCACTGGAACTCAAGGGCACCACCCTCATCGTGGCCTCGGAAGTGGACAAAAACCTCACGCTCGCCTCGCGCAACGTGGAAAACGTCACGCTCGCCACAAGCGATACGCTGAACACCTACGACGTTCTGCGCTCCGACAAATTGGTTTTCACCAAGAGCGCGTTTGAAAAAGTCGAAGCCCGTTTGAGCAAGGACAAGGAATAAAATGAATTCTTTCCAAATTATCAAAACCGTCCGCCTCACGGAAAAAGGCACGCGCCAGGGCGAGAACTACAACCAATACACGGTTGTGGCCGATTACCGCGCGAACAAAACTCAGATCCGCCAGGCCGTGCAGGAACTGTTCAAGGTCAAAGTCACCAAAGTGAACACCATGAACGTCCGCGGCAAAGACCGCCGTCAACGCACCGCGCAGGCCGGCAAAACCTCCGACTGGAAAAAAGCCATCGTCACCCTCAAAGAGGGCGACAAAATCTCGTTGACCTAACCTTCAACGTAGCGGCGCCTCGGTAGAGCGCCGCAAACTTTTGCAAAGCGCGGAGTATTATCACTCCGCGCTTTTTTATTTTTAAGGGACTCTGTATCCTTGCGACTGCGAAATGGAAGATCAGACTCTCGAAAACCCAACGCTGGATAAAGCGCCGATCTGCGGATATCCAGAACGGTTCCAAAGCTTCACCCTCTCCCCAAGGGAGAGGGCAGGGTGAGGGGGAGGGAAATGTCATCGATCCTCCGCGCAAAAATTCCGGGCGGAAACGCTGCGCTTTTCCGCGCGCCAACCGCAACTGTGTGTTGGCAAAAAATGCCGCAACATTTACTCTGGTCGCACACTCAACTCCGAGCAGTCTTTGTT
>DASZPR010000342.1:0-3873 GCA_035550235.1 Verrucomicrobiia bacterium
CACTGCTGCTCCTCGTGCACATCGTGGATACCTATTGGCTCGTGATGCCGACGCTGCATCAAACGGGCGTGTCGGTTAGCTGGATGGATTTTACCGCGCCCATCGGCATCGGCGGATTGTGGATTGGTTATTTCCTTGGGCGGCTGAAGGCAGCGCCGTTGCTGCCGGTAAATGATCCCGGAATGCAATTTGCTTTTGTGTATGCCAAACCCTAGCGCAAAACCCCAAGGCCGCCCGCGCCGTAACGACATCGGTTACGAAAAACGTGACGCCAATGCGAAATGGATTTTCGGCATCGTGGCCTTTCTTCTGGTCGCCGGTTTGATCATGCACCTGGTCCTCGCGGGCATGATGGAGCGCTTGGGGAAAAAACCTTCTCCAACGGATGAATGGAGTGGCATCCGGCGCGAACCGCAAACGATTGCCGCAGGCCTTCCCCGTTTGCAAATCGTACCACCGGAAGATTTGGCAAAATTCCGCGCAACTGAGCAAAACGAATTGGATACCTACGGCTGGATCAACCGCACCGCGGGCGTCGTGCGGATCCCCATCGCGCGGGCGATGGACTTGGTTTTGGAACGAGGCTTGCCAACGCGTTCGCAAACAAATGCGACCGCGACCGGCCCGTCTAGTTATCAATTGCAACGGCAGCGGCCACAATTTCCCCAGCCCGAAATCAAGGAGACACGATGAAGACGCATTTCATGACGGTCCTGGCTCTCGTTTGTGCGGGTTGTTTCACCGCGAACGCGCAGTCGCTTACGGAAAATCAACTCACGAACATTCGTTTCGATCAAAAGCTTGGCGCGCGCGTTTCGCAAAATCTTTCATTCCGCGATGAGAGCGGAAAATCCGTCACGCTGCGCGATTACTTCGGCCAAAAACCGGTCGTGCTGGTGCTCGGATACTACCGGTGCCCCATGCTTTGCACCCTGACGTTCAACGGCATGGTCGAGGGAATGAATGACATGAAGTGGAGCATTGGCGATCAATTCAACGTCGTTCACGTGAGCATCGATCCGAACGAAACGCCCGAGCTCGCCGCCGCCAAGAAGCAAAATTATGTCAAGCAGTACGGCCGCGCCGGCGCCGCTGCGGGCTGGCATTTTTTGACCGGCAAAGAACCAGAAATTCGCCAACTCGCCGACGAGGTCGGATTCCATTACGCCTACGATGCTTCCGTAAAACAATACGCGCATCCCAGCGGGTTGGTGATTCTCACGCCGGACGGCACGGTGGCGAAATATTTCTTCGGCGTGAAATTCCCATCGTCGGAATTGTACGCCGCACTGCGCGATGCCTCCCAGCAAAAGGTCGGTTCGCCTATCGAGCGATTGGTGCTGCTCTGTTTTCACTACAGCCCCATCAAAGGAAAATACGGCGCTCTCGTCATGGAAATAATCCGGATTCTTGGCGCCGCCACGCTCGTCGCCATCGCGTGGTTGTTCGTCTCGATGATTCGTCGTGAACGGAAACGCGCGGCAACATCTTCAGCCGCAAATCCGGCCCTGGCACAAACACCGCGCGACGCATGAACTTCCCGCTGTTTCCACCCGAAGCCTCGAAGGTCGCGCAACAAACGGACGCGTTGTATTGGACCCTGATCATTATCAGCGTCATCACCATGCTCGTTGTCTTTCTGCCGATCATTTATTTTCTGTTCAAATACCGGCGCGGAAAAAAAGCGGATCGCCGCCCGGTTCATTTGCCGGAAACGCCCATCGAAATCACCTGGACCATCATTCCCATCATCGTATTCACGGGATTATTTGCGTGGGGTGCCGATGTTTATTGGACGATTGAACGGCCTCCGCGGGACGCCATGGAAATCGACGTTGTCGGCAAACAATGGATGTGGAAAATCCAGCACCCGGAAGGCAACCGGGAAATCGATGAACTGCACGTGCCGCTGGGGCGCAACATCAAACTCACGCTCGCCTCGCAGGATGTGATTCACAGTTTTTTCCTTCCGGCGTTTCGCATCAAGCAGGACGTTGTGCCCGGACGCTACAGCACGCTCTGGTTCAAGGCCAATAAGCTCGGCACCTTTCATCTGTTTTGCTCCGAATACTGCGGCACGCACCACTCCGCGATGGTCGGCAGCCTGATTGTCATGACTCCGGACGATTACGAAAAATGGCTGAGGCACGGCGCGCCGGGATCGAGCATGGCGCAGGAGGGCGAAAAACTTTTTCGCGAATACGGCTGCAGCGGCTGTCACGTGAACAGCACGATCGTTCACGCGCCGCGATTGGAAGGGCTCTATGGGCACTCAGTGCCTTTGCAAACCGGCCGATTTGTCGTGGCCGATGAAGCCTACCTTCGCGACTCCATTTTGCTGCCGGCGAAGGACATCGCTGCCGGTTACACCAACGACATGCCGTCCTTTCAAGGGCATCTCGCGGAAGACGACGTTTTAAAACTGATCGCTTACATCAAGAGCCTCAGTGATACGACCCCGGAAAAGGAGGCCACGGATTCCAAATGAACACGGCGATACCAGAGGCAACAGTGGCGCCAGTCGCGGAACTGCGCACGCCCAAAAATTATTTGACCGAAGGCGGCCACACCTTGAGATCGTGGCTCCTGACCACCGACCACAAACGCATCGGCGTGCTATATCTCATTTCGATCTTGGTCTACTTCACGATTGCCGCCATCGCCGCGGCGATGATGCGTATGGAACTCATCACGCCCGCCGGCGACATGGTTACCTCCGAAACGTACAATAAATTGTTCACGATTCACGGCACGCTGATGGTCTGGTTTTTCCTGATTCCGTCGATTCCCGCCGTGCTCGGCAATTTCGTGTTGCCGATGATGCTCGGCGCGCGTGATGTCGCGTTTCCCAAACTGAATTTGCTGAGCTGGTATCTCTTCAACGCCGGCGGGTTGCTCGCGCTCTACGCGGTGACATTTGGCGGCGTGGACACCGGCTGGACTTTTTACACGCCCTACAGCAGCACGTATTCAAACTCCCACGTCATCACGATGGCGGCGGGAATTTTCATCGCCGGTTTCGGCACCATTCTCACCGGGCTGAATTTCATCATCACAACTCACAAATTACGCGCGCCCGGTTTGACCTGGTTTCGCATGCCGTTGTTCGTGTGGTCGCTTTACTCCACCAGCGCCATCATGATTCTCGCCACCCCGGTGCTGGCGATGACGCTGGCGTTAATGGCCATCGAACGCCTTTGGGGCGTCGGCGTATTCGATCCCAAACTCGGCGGCGATCCAATTTTATTTCAGCACCTGTTCTGGTTCTATTCGCATCCGGCGGTTTACATCATGATTTTGCCGGGGATGGGCGTGATGAGCGAATTGATCACCTGCTTTTCGCGGAAACCCATTTTTGGATATCACTTCGTGGCGTATTCGAGCGTCGCCATCGCCGTGCTTGGCTTCATGGTTTGGGGCCACCACATGTTCACCAGCGGACAATCCATCTATGCCGGCCTCGTCTTTTCCTTTTTGAGCTACATGGTGGCGGTGCCGTCGGCGATTAAAGTTTTCAACTGGACCCTGACGCTGTATCGCGGCTCGATCTCCCTCGCCACGCCGATGCTGTACGCGCTGGGATTTATCGGACTGTTCACCGTCGGAGGTCTGACCGGTCTGTTTCTCGCGGCTGTCGGTTTGGATGTGCATGTGCAGGACACGTATTTTGTCGTGGCGCATTTTCATTACATCATGGTTGGCGGAATGGTGACGGCGTTCATGGGCGGGCTGCATTATTGGTGGCCGAAAATCACCGGGCGGATGTATCCCGAAAAACTCGGCCAACTCGCCGCGCTCATCATGTATCTCGGCTTCAACCTGACTTTCTTCCCGCAATTCATCCTGGGCTATCTCGGCATGCCGCGCCGCTAC
>DASZPR010000343.1:0-1703 GCA_035550235.1 Verrucomicrobiia bacterium
ATTTAGGGGCCACGTAACAATTTTTTTCGTCGACGCAAACACCGTGTTGCTGCAGCCAATGGAGATTGCGCCGCAAAGAGTCCTCGGACGGCATCACCCAAAACGTAGCGCCAGCTTTTCGGAACTCCGGTCGCAGCAGCAGCAGTTTTAAATATTCCAAACCCGAAAGCCTCGGAATCCGATCGGCCGCCAAAGTATTCCAGAGCATGACCATGAATCCGCTGTCGGTGATGGCCAAATCCGATTCTACCAAAGCCTCGCGATAGTCGCGATCATCGCGGAGAGACAACAAAGAGGGCGCGGCGGGCGCGACCACCAACCCGCCTTCCAGGCCCGCCTGCACCGCTTGCGCGGCATTCCCGACGAAGAATTGCACGCCCAGAATCCTCCGGTAAAGCGCGCTCGGTCGAAGCTTGCGAGTGAACGGCGGACGTGGCTGGCTGGGAAAATTATTGGCGGGTGCAACTATCGCATCAGCCACGGTCGGCTCAAAATCAGTTGGCATAAGTCCTTTTGGGTTGCAGAAATCAATTCCACCGGCCGCGGGTAACCGTGCAGGGATTGCCCGAGCAGACCACTCCCGCAGGCTGGCTCCTGGTGACCACAGAGCCGGCGGCGATGACGGTTTCGGAGCCGATGGTGACTCCGGGAGACACGAAAGTTTGTGCGCCCACCCATGCGCCGTCTTCAACGGTGATGGGCCGGTTCCGGTAAGGCATCGACGGCTGGCGATAGTCGTGATTGCCGGTGCAAAGAAAGGCGCGTTGAGAAATACAGCACTGACTGCCGATGGTGATGGGCTCGAAGTTGAGCAAAAAAACCTCCTCGCCCACCCAGGTATGATCACCAATGGTGAGTTTCCACGGGAAATGAATATTAACGCGCGGCTTGATGACCACGCCTTTCCCGATGCGTGCGCCAAAGAAACGCAGGGCGCTTCTTTTAATCGATGAAGGCACCGGCAGCGGCGTGAGAAACAGCAGGCATTTGCAGACATACCAGATGGCCTCGAACCAAAACGGACGCCCGCGATCCAAACCTTCGCGCGCGCTGAAAAGATCGTTGCGCACGCGCAACAACTCTTTCGTGTCTGTTTTCGGAGAGACGATCATTGGTTGCAGTAGCTGGCGCAGGCTTGCAGCAGCCGGTGGCAAACGTGGTCCCACGTATATTCGCGCTCGAGCAGTTGCCGGCCAGAGGAGCCGCGCTGGTGTCGCTCGGTTTCGGAAGCAGTCAATGCCAACCGGAGTGCGTCTGTGAGTGATGTGTGAGTGGCGTCGCATTCCCATCCGCCGCCTTGCTGGAAAAGTTGCGCGAAATTGCATTCGCGCGTAGCGACCACGGGCAGCGCGGCGGCCATTGCTTCCAAAATGGCGCTCGTGAAACCTTCCGAATACGAGGGAAGCACGAACAGGTCGGCGGACTTAAGCAGTTTGACTTTTGATTCATGAGAAATTTTTCCAACGCGCCGGACGGAATCAGTGAGATTCAATTTCTGCATCAACTGATCCACCGTGGCCGCGTAACCGCCTTCATCCGGGCCGGCAATGATCAGTTCCCAATCCGATTTTTCTTTGGCAAGACCGGCCCAGGCCGACAGCAAATTATCCAATCCTTTTTTGGGATGGAGCCGGGAAATAAAGACCGCGCGGAAACGGCGGTGCTTCACCAGGCGCGGAACGAGCGGCGTTTCAATTTCATCA
>DASZPR010000344.1:0-3162 GCA_035550235.1 Verrucomicrobiia bacterium
GGGAATATCCGGTCAAATTGCGGGGCGTGGTGACGCTGGCGGATCAACGCAACCAGCTTTACGTGCAAGACGAAACCGCCGGCATTTACATCCGTCCGCGCGGAGTGCGCGCCACCGTCAAACCCGGCGATCTCGTGGAGATCGAAGGCACGAGCAACCCGGGCCAGTTTGCGCCGATCGTTGTCCCGACGAAGGTAACCGTGGTGGGCACCGCGCCGCTGCCGGAGGCGATAGAAGCTTCTCTTTTCCAAATGGGCAGCGGCCAATATGACAGCCAGTGGGTCGAGGACCACGCCGTCGTCCGGCATGCGGGCTTCACGAACGGAATTCTGGAACTCAAGCTCAGCGACCGAGACGGCACGTTCATTGGCAGAATACTTACCCCGACTCAACCGACCAACCTGGTTGATTCGGTCGTGCGCATTCGCGGCGTGTGCGTTTCCCGATTCAACAACAAGCGCCAAATCAACGGCGTCGAGCTCTGGGCGCCGTCCCTGGATTTGCTGCAAATCACGGAAGCCGCCGTCAGCGATCCCTTCAGCCTGCCCGGCCAGCCGATCGTGAGCCTCAGCCAATCGCACGCACGCACCACGCTCCAACGGCGCGTCAAAGTCGGCGGCATTGTCACCGCGGTGGACCTGGAGAAATCGTTTTTCGTGCAGGACATCGATGATGCGGTCCAGGTGTTTCCGGCGGACAAAGCCGGGGTTAAAATTGGGGACCGCGTGCAGATCGTGGGTTATCCCACGCTCGGAGAATATGGCAACGTGCTTCGTGATGCGGTCATTCGCGTGACGGGGGCCGGGGCATTGCCCGCGCCCAAAAAGCTCCCGAAGGAAGCGTCGCTGGATGAACAATTGAACAATTTGTGGGTCGCGGCCGACGCGGTGGTGACGGGCGATCCGGAGATCAATCCCGAGCCGACCGTGCCGTTGCAAATCGGAAACACGGTTTTCAAGGCGCGCGTGTTGTCGCTCTCCGGCGGCAATAGCCTGCCCGCGCGCGGCAGCATCGTGCATCTGACCGGTGTTTATCAGGTGCTGGCGGACGAATTGCGCGCGCCGCGCTCGTTCCAAATCATCGTGCCCTCGGACAAAAATTTCAGCGTCCTGAATCACTCCTCGATGTGGACCATCCAGCACACCATGCTGGTGGTGGGCACGCTCATCGTCGTGGCCTGCATCGCGTTGCTCTGGGTGCTGCTGCTGCGCCGCAAAGTGGCGGAGCGGACGGCGACCTGGCAGCAGAGCGAGGCGAAATTCCGCTCGCTGGTCGAACAATCGCTCGTGGGCGTTTATATCATCCAGGATGGCCGGTTTATTTACGCGAATCCGCGCATGGCGAGCATTTACGGTTATACCGTGGAGGAATTCACCACGCCGGGCGTGAACGTGCGCGACACCGTTCACGAAGAGGATTGGCCGATTGTAGAAAATCAAATCAAACGACGGCTGGCCGGTGAGATTGCCAGCGCCCATTACACGCTCCGCGCGCGGCGGAAAGACGGATTTCTCATCAACGTGGAGGTTCTCGGCAGCCCCGGCAAATACAATGGCAAATCCGCCATCCTGGGGACCACCATCGACATTACGGAGCGCAAGATGGCGGAAGCGAAACTCGCGGAGGCGAGTAATTTACTCGAGACGCTGCTGGCGAATTCGCCCGATCAAATTTATTTCAAAGACCTCCAGTCGCGATTTGTGCGCGTGAGCAAAGGATTTGAAAAATTGTTCAATCTCGCGGATGTCAAGGAGCTGACGGGCAAAACCGATTTCGATTTCTTTAACACTGACCACGCGCGCGAGGCGTTCCAGGACGAGCAGGAAATCATCCGCACGGGGAACCCCATTATTAACAAGGTCGAAACCGAAACGCATCCGGATGGACGCGTCACTTCGGCGCTCACCACCAAATTGCCGTGGCGGGACCACAACGGAAAAATCATCGGCACATTCGGCATTTCGAAGGACGTCACGGCGGTCAAGGAAGCCGAGGCCAAGCTCGCGTATGAGCGCGATTTGTTCCACGCGTTGCTGGAGAATTTTCCGGATGTCATCTATTTCAAGGACCTGGAATCCCGCTTCGTGCGCATCAGCCACTCGAAGATCGTTTCGTCCATGGACATCCTTCGCACGCAATACTCGGTGGAACATCCGGGGGTCACACCGGAGAATTTCCCCGAGCATCTCAAGAGCGCCGATGCTTTTGGCAAATGGCTGGTGGGCAAGACGGATTTCGACACATTCTCGGAAGAGCGCGCCCGCGCCGCCCTCGAGGACGAACAACAAATCATCAAGACGGGCGAACCGATCATCGCCAAAGTCGAGCGCACGCCCCAGGCCGACGGCAAGGTCACCTGGTGTATTTCGACCAAGATTCCCTGGCGGGATAAAGACGGACGCATCATCGGCACCTTCGGCGTCTCGAAGGATATCACCGCGCTCAAACAGGCCGAGGCCGAACTCGAATCCGCGCACCAGAAGCTCATTGAAACTTCACGCCTCGCGGGCATGGCGGAAGTCGCCACGGACGTGTTGCACAATGTCGGCAACGTGCTCAACAGCGTGAACGTTTCCTGCTCGCTGACGATTGATCGCGTCAAGGGTTCCAAGATTGCCAACCTTTCCAAAGCGGCGGCATTGCTGATGGAAAACCGCGAGCGTCTCGGCGACTTTTTCAGCAAGGACCCGCGCGCCCAGCAGATTCCCACCTATCTTTCCGCGCTGTCGGAACATTTCACGCACGAGCAATCCGCGCTGCTGCAGGAGCTGGAACAGCTCTTGAAACACATCGAGCACATCAAGCAGATTGTGGCCATGCAGCAGAGCTACGCGAAAGTTGCGGGCGTGATCGAGACCATCAACCCGACGCAGCTCGTTGACGACGCGATCCACATCAATGGCGCCGCGCTCACGCGCCACGAGGTCCAATTGCGTTGCGAGTTCGAGCCGGTGCCGATGATCCAGACGGAGAAACATCGCGTGCTGCAGATTCTCGTGAACCTGATCCGCAATGCCAAATACGCGCTGGATGACTCGAAGCGCACGGACAAGTTGATGACGATCAAATTGGGCCGCAACGGCGGTGATCACGTTAAAATCCAGGTCATCGACAACGGCGTCGGCATTCCCGCGGAAAATCTGACTCGTATTTTCGGCCATG
>DASZPR010000345.1:0-22048 GCA_035550235.1 Verrucomicrobiia bacterium
TTTTGAATTCCACGCGGCCGGCTTTGACTTCCTTCACGGCTTTCGCGGTGTCATCGGTCACGGTGCCGGTCTTCGGGTTGGGCATCAAGCCGCGCGGTCCGAGGACCTTGCCGAGTTTACGCACTTCGGACATGGCTTCCGGGGTGGCGATGGCCACGTCGAAATCCGTCCAGCCTTCATTGCACTTTTTGATCATGTCTTCGAACCCGATGAACTCCGCGCCGGCGGCGCGGGCGGCGTCGGCAGCCACTCCGGGTTTGGTGAACACGAGCACTTTGACGGTCTTGCCGCTGCCGTGGGGCAACGGAACCGTTCCGCGGACCATCTGGTCCGATTGCTTCGGATCCACTCCGAGCCGAAAGGCGAGGTCAACGGTCTCGTTGAATTTCGCTTTCGGAAATTTAGTTAATACTTCGACGGCGGATTTGAGCGAATAAGATTTTTTCTTATCGACCAATTCCAGCGCTTTCTTGAAACGTTTGCTTGGCATTCAGTTTTTTTGCGGTGCAAGCGAGTGTTGACACTCTCCCGCGGTTGTTTTTTCTCTTCACGTTTCACGCTTTACGCTTCACTGAAACGTGAAGACGTGAACCGTGAAACAAATTCACATTAGCCGACGACGTCGATGCCCATGCTGCGGGCGGTGCCGGCGATGACGCGGAACGCGGCTTCATCGCTGGTGGCGTTAAGGTCTTTCGCCTTCATTTTGACGATGTCCATGACCTGCTTCTTCGTGACCTTGCCGACTTTGTCCTTGTTCGGCGTCTTGGAGCCGGCGGTGATGCCCGCAGCTTTCTTGAGCAGGATGGACGCGGGCGGCGACTTGGTAATGAAGGTGAACGACTTGTCCTGGTAAACCGTGATGACCACGGGAATCACCAAACCAGCATCGCCTTTGGTCGCGGCGTTAAATTCTTTGCAGAAGGCCATGATGTTGACGCCGTGCTGACCGAGCGCGGGACCAACGGGCGGGGCCGGGTTGGCCTGGCCGGCCGGAATCTGCAACTTAATCTGTCCTGTAACTTTCTTTGCCATAAATTTTGAAACGTAAAACGTGAAACGTGAATTACGCGCGAACCGTTTTCACGTTTCACGCATCACGTTTCATCTCATGCTTTCTCTACCTGCCAGTATTCCAATTCCACCGGCGTATTGCGTCCGAAAATGTTCACGGTGACTTTCAGTTTACCACGTTCCGGCTCAATTTCCTCAATCACACCGCTGAAATTCAGGAACGGACCGTTATTGATCTTCACCGTTTCGCCGACGTTAAAGGCAACCTTCGGTTTCTCAGTCTCTTCCGAGGCCGAAATCTGCGCTTTGATCGACTCGACTTCATCAGCCGGGGTCGGCACCGGCGGTTCGCCGCCGACAAATCCAATCACGCCCTGCGTTTCCTTGATGAAATACCAAGGTTTTTCAATGATCCGTTTGTCTTCATCGAGGAGCACCATGTCCACGAAGACGTAGCCGGGCCACAACTTGCGGGTTGAGACCGTCTTTTTCTGGTTGCGCACTTCGACAACTTTTTCCATAGGCACGAGCACTTCTTTGATGTACTCGCCCATCTCATCAGTCTTGATGCGCTTTTCGATGCTCTCTTTGACTTTTCCCTCCTGGCCGGAGAGCGTATGAATGACAAACCACTGGCTTCGCATAAATTTCGGTGCGTTATTAAATCGAAATCAGGCGCACCAGATAGAAAAATAAGGTGTCCACCGCGTAACAAAACACGCCCATCAACACGATGGTGATCGTCACCACAACGGTCGAGCCTTTTAATTCATCCCAGGTCGGCCAGGCGCATTTACGCAACTCTTCCATGGTGCCGTTCCAGTAGTTGCGGAGGCTCAAAACATAGCCCTTCCACCAGGCGAAGGCAAACGCCGCGCCGATGACGACGACCCAAATCAGAATTGGCAATAAGTTGTGCTTCACAAAATCTTTTTCAATTGGCCTGAGCCGCCGCCCAGAGCCTCTAACCATCATTACCGTTCCATCCGCCTGCGCTGCGTTTCCGCGCGGCAATTTCGCTGCGCGAAATTGGCGGAGAGGGAGGGATTCGAACCCCCGTCAGACTTTCGCCTGAAGCGGTTTTCAAGACCGCCGCAATAGACCACTCTGCCACCTCTCCGCGAGGTGGTTGATAGTCTTTAGTTGCAGTTGAGACCGGCTCTCCGCCGTTTCCGTTCACTCAACTAACAACTCTCAACTCTCAACTCAGTTTGGCACGGCGTGTAGGACTTGAACCTACAACCAACGGTTTTGGAGACCGCTACTCTACCAATTGAGCTAACGCCGTAACCGCCGTTGGCGAACATCTCTGCCGCCGACAAAAAAGGAGGCGGGGACTTTTAATCCCCGCACTCCAAACTTCTTTCCGCTCAATTAGGCGATAATATCGGTAACGCGACCGGCACCAATGGTGCGGCCACCTTCGCGAATCGCGAAACGCAGGCCTTTTTCCATCGCGACCGCCTTCTGCAATTCGATTTCCACCGAGACGTTGTCACCGGGCATCACCATTTCCACGCCGGTCGGCAGGGCAACGGTGCCCGTGACGTCCGAGGTGCGGAAGTAAAATTGCGGGCGGTAATTGGTGAAGAACGGCGTATGGCGGCCACCTTCTTCTTTCGAAAGCACATAAACTTCCGCTTTGAATTTTGTGTGTGGAGTGATCGAGCCGGGCTTGGCCAAAACCATGCCGCGTTCGACTTCTTCCTTCTTGGTGCCGCGCAGCAGCACGCCGACGTTGTCACCGGCATTGGCACTGTCCAGCAGTTTGCGGAACATTTCAATGTCCGTCGCCACAGTCTTGCGGGTATCGCGCAGGCCGACGATTTCGACTTCTTCGTTTTTCTTGAGGACGCCACGTTCGACACGGCCGGTCACCACGGTGCCACGACCTTCAATGTTGAACACGTCTTCAACGCACATAAGGAACGGCTTGTCGACTTCGCGAGTCGGGAGCGGGACGAACGCGTCCACGGCGTCCAGCAATTCCTGAATGGCCTTTTCGCCTTCGGGCTCGTGAGCCAGGGCTTTCTTGGCGCTGCCACGAACGATCGGGGTCTTGTCACCCGGAAATTGATATTTGCTCAGCAAATCGCGAACTTCCATTTCGACGAGGTCGAGGAGTTCCTTGTCGTCAACGAGGTCGACTTTGTTCAGGAACACCACAATGGCCGGCACGCCGACCTGGCGGGCGAGCAGGATGTGTTCGCGGGTCTGAGGCATCGGGCCTTCGGAAGCGTCCACCACGAGGATGGCGCCGTCCATCTGGGCCGCGCCGGTGATCATGTTCTTGACGTAATCCGCGTGGCCGGGGCAATCGACGTGCGCATAATGGCGCTTGTCGCTCTGGTATTCTACGTGGGAGACAGCGATGGTGACGGTTTTGGTTTCGTCACGGACGGTGCCGCCCTTGGTGATGTCCGCGTAGGAAATGGGAGTTGCGAGACCTTTTTTGGCCTGCACTTCAACCAGCGCGGCGGTGAGGGTGGATTTGCCGTGGTCAATGTGGCCGATGGTGCCGATATTGACGTGCGGTTTATTACGTTGAAATTGCTCTTTTGCCATTGCTATCTCCTGGTTGTTTGCGTTTTGTTACAACTTCGTTTTTACTTCTTTGCGTCTCTAACTTTTTAAATGGAGCCCATGATCAGGATCGAACTGATGACCTCATCCTTACCAAGGATGTGCTCTACCAACTGAGCTACATGGGCGCGGTCAAATCCCGAAACTGTCATCCTGATACCTATAAACGACAAAAAACCATCGCCCCTGCCTTTCATTCTCTAAAAAGCTAAGGGCTGACGTTTTTTTCGTTATTTACGGCCCAAACGGACTTGTGGAAAATAAGGAACATTTCCAGACCTGTCAACGGGTTTTAGAAATAATTTTCAAGTATTTTAGACCCCAGTTTTTGGGGGACCTGAACGACGCCATTCCACCTTGGGCGGCTCAGGCAAGCCTTGCGCCCGTAACGCGGTCCGAAAGTGCATTTTGGCCACTTTCGGCAGGTTTTCCACGCCGTGTTTGGCGATAAATTCCTTCGCGGCGGCGTCCACGAAGGCCGAGGCGCCGCGCGGCAAGATCATTTGAAACTGTTTTCCCAAGGCATCCAACCGGCTTACAAACTCGTGCCGGGCCAGGATGGAAGCCGCAGCGACCACTAAATCTTCTTCGGCGCGATGTTTTTGCACCAGTTCGATCTCCCGGCCCATCGTCATCAAAGCCTTTGCCACGGTGTCTTTGCTCGACGCGAATTGATCGCTGATGGCCCGAACCGGCGCGGGATTCATGCGATGTTTCTGGCCCATTAGGTTTTCAATGACGCGTGCGTGGCCCCAAGCGAGGAGGGTATTCACGCTGCGCATTTTTTGATAAAGGCGATTGTATGCTTCGTTGCCAATGGGCACGACCGACGTCACGCAACCGGGCGTCTCTTTGATCAACTCCGCGAGTTCTTTGATTTTTTTGTCGCTCCCAATATTTTTGGAATCGCGGACGCCGGCGTCTTTCCATTTCTCCAACATCGTGCCGTTCATGTACACACCGGCGATGCACAAGGGGCCGAAGAAATCGCCTTTGCCACTTTCGTCAATGCCCAGGCGCGGGGCGAGCAACTCGGGATTTAAAATCGTTTCGTAACCGAGTTTTACCTCCTTCAAAATTTCCGGCTCGAGCACGAATTCGATAAATTCCTGCGTCCCCTTCCCTTGCAGGACGAGTTTGCCGCTTTCGTAGAAGACGATTTGCAGCTTGTCTTTCTCGCCGGCAAAACGCGCGTAGGGCACTTCGCGGAATTTATAATTTCGTTCCTCCAGCAAGGCTTGGAGCGCCGTCGCCTGGGCGTCGGTCAGTTTGCAGGTGTAGGATGTCAGCGGTTTGCTCACCGCGAGCAAATTAACGGTAGGCGTGAATAAGGAAAGCAGGAAGAGAGGAAACGGGGAAAAGTTTGTTTGAATTCCTTTCTTTCTGCTTTCCTTATTAAATCCTTTTGTCGTCCTTGAGGTCGAATAAACTCTCCACGATGCCACGTGCCGCAAATTCGAAACTCGAAACCAGAATCCCGAAACTGGTTGAACTGCTTCTCGCATGGTTCGCGAAAAACGCACGCGACTTGCCGTGGCGACACACGCGGAATCCTTACGCAATTTGGGTTTCGGAAATCATGCTGCAACAAACGCAGGTGAAGACGGTGATTCCTTATTGGGAACGCTGGATGCGCGAGTTGCCGACGATTGAATCGCTCGCGAACGCGAAGCCGGAGAAGATTCACAAGCTGTGGGAAGGGTTGGGTTATTACACGCGAGTGCGAAATATGCAGAAGGCGGCGCAGGAGATTGTGGCGAAAGGTAGGAGACGAGGTCTGTCGGGCCGAAGCGGAGCGAAGGCGGGTGACGAGTCTCCAATTAAATCAAAGTTAGAGACTCCTCACGTCGTCTCCTACGAGTTTCCGAACAGGTTCGACGAAGTGCTCGCGCTGCCCGGGATTGGGCGTTACACGGCCGGGGCGATTTGCAGTATCGCGTTCAATCAGCCGACTCCGATTCTCGACGGCAATGTCATTCGCGTGCTGACGCGAGTGTTTGGCATCGCGGAAAATCCGCGGGATAAAAAGGCCAATGCGCGTTTGTGGGACCTGGCGGAGGAATTAGTCGCCCTTGCCGCGCCGAAGCGCAGCGAAGGCGGGTGCTCTCACCTCAACCAATCGCTCATGGAACTCGGCGCACTGATTTGCACGCCGCGCGAACCGACGTGTTTGGTTTGTCCGATTGCGAAGCATTGTTTTGCGTTTCAAAAGAATCGCGTGAATGAATTTCCTAATTTGGAAAAACGAGCAGCGGCGACGGCGCGGCGGTTTGCGGCGTTCGCGCTTGAGAGGGACGGCAAGTTTTTGGTGCGGCAACGGCCCGAGGGTGTGGTGAACGCGCATTTGTGGGAATTCCCGAATGTGGAGTTGAACGGTGAGCCGGTGAATCCGGTTGCGGCGGTGAACGAGTTGTTTGGATTCACGCCAAAGGATGTGAAGGCATTGTGCACGATTAAACATTCGATTACGCGATACCGAATGACGGTGGAGGCGTTTCACACAATTGCTGCCGATTGCCCGAGCCGCCTGGAGGCGGGACTACAAGCGCGGTGGCTGACGCTTCCAGAATTGCACAAGCTCTCATTTCCCAGTGCGCATGGGAAAATTTTGAAGGCATTGCAAAACGTGTCTCTCAAAAGATAGGTTGGAAGTTTGAGCCTCCTCACGTCGGCTCCTACGTTCAATTAAAGGCGCGCGTGGAGGTTACAAACTCTTGACCATCTTCCGATGCGGGCCGGCGGTGGGAATATCAAATTCCTCCGAGTCCACCTTCCAGCCGTGCTTTTGGTAAAACGGAATCGCGGGAACGCGGGCGTTGCACCAGAAGAGGCGCAAGTTGGAGTCGGCAGCGATCAAAACTTCGGCGCAACGGAGCAGTTCGCCGCCGAAACCTTTGCCTTGATACGGGTCGTCCGTGGCCATGCCGCGGAGTTGCCAGGCGGGTTCGTCCTTATACGAATTGAGCATGAAGCTCGCGCACGAAGCGGGCAGCGCGTTTTTTGCCGACGAATTGAAAAGTGCGAGGTGCCAGGTGGACGGTGCGTCGTCACCGGTGAATTGCGCCGATTCTTTCGGCAGACCGGCACGGAGGATTTTGTAGCGCAGGTCGATGATTTGATCGATGGAGACGCGGCAGATGCTGATGTTTCGGGCGGCGTCCTGGGAGAGAATTGTTTTCACACGGGTGATTGGACTCCATGATTGGCTGCGCGCCCGGGCATTTCAATCCAAACATTGATCAAGCTTTCAAATATGGAGACAGGCGAGACGCCTGTCCTACAATTGGCGTTTGACTTTCCGTCGGGGTTGGACGATTAGCACAACAACCAACAGGAGAACTATGAATTCATTGAAAGGAAAAGTCGCGCTCGTGACGGGCGCGGGCAGCGGAATCGGGCAAGCCATCGCGGTGCGATTTGCGCAGGAGGGCGCGCATGTGGCAATCGAGTTGCATCCGGGCGGGAAGCATTCCGGCGCGGAAGTGGTGGCGCCGATCGCGAAATTTGATCCCGAGGCGCTGGCGGTTCCCGCAAGCGTGGATAATCGCGCCGACGTGGAAAACCTGGTGCAACAAATCGTGAAGAAATTTGGCCGGCTGGATATTTGCGTGAACAACGCGGGCATCGAATTCAAAAAGCCGTTTCTCGATGTGGCTGACGACGAGTGGAACAAGGTTCTTTCGGTGAATCTTTATGGCAGTTTTCTTGTGAGCCAGATCGCGGCGCGGCAAATGGTGAAGCAGGGCCAGGGCGGGAAATTGATATTTATTTCGTCGATTCATGAAGACGTTCCGTTTCCACAATACGCGCCGTACTGCGCGTCGAAGGGCGGCGTGCGGATGTTGATGCGCAATCTGGCGATGGAGTTGGCAGAGCACAAAATCAACGTGAATAATATCGCACCGGGAGCCATCGCGACGCCGATCAACCAGAAAGTTCTCGATAATCCGGAGGAGCTGAAGAAGGCGATTGAGCCGATTCCGTTCGCGCGGTTTGGCAAGCCGGAGGAAGTGGCGTCGCTCGCGGTGTTCCTGGCAGGCGGCGAATCGGGATATGTGACGGGCAGCACGTATTATATCGATGGTGGGTTGACGCAAAATGTGACGAAGTATTGAGGTCGTAGCAGCCGAGGTGACGAGGCTCTGACTGGGTTAAGTCACGTTCCCCCTCACCCCGACCCTCTCCCTTGGGGAGAGGGAGGAACTTTGTAACCCTTCCAGAAAATCTTACCCCTGAATGATTCAATCCAGCGCACGGAATTATAGGCGAGTTGACAATAAGTGATCCCCCTCACCCGCCTCCGCTTCGCTTCGTCGGCAGACTTCGTCTCCTACTTGTTCACATCGTCGTTAATAACTTTTTTCGTGATTGCTTGCCCTCAATCCGCGCGCCATGGTTTTATAACTAGGCAGGATGAGCGCGAAGTTTTGGAATCGACTGTCGTATGAACGCGAGCTTTGGCAAAAAGGCATCGCGCTCGTGGCGGGCGTGGATGAAGCGGGGTGCGGTCCGCTCGCCGGGCCGGTGGTTTCCGCGGCGGTGATGTTCCCCTCCAGTTGGCTGGAAGCGGGGTTGTATAATAAATTGCGCGGTCTCAACGATTCCAAACAGCTTGATGAGGAGCAGCGCGAGAAATTTTTCAACGTCATCACAACTCATCCGGAAATTCGTCATGCGATCGTGACGGTGGAGGTGGAGATGATCGATCGCATCAATATCCGGCAGGCAGCGTGGCGCGGGATGAATTTGGCGCTGGATCAACTCACGCCCAAACCTCTGCACGTGCTGGTGGATGGCCTCCGAATCAAGTGGCTCCCTTACGAACAAACGGCGCTCGTGGAGGGTGATGCAAAGTGTTATTCCATCGCCGCCGCGAGTGTGCTCGCGAAGGTCACGCGTGACCGCTTGATGCGCGATTACGACAAGCAATTTCCGGGTTACGGTTTTGCGGAGCATAAAGGCTACGCGACGCCGCAGCATTACGCAGCAATCACGGCGCTGGGCCCCTGCCCGATTCATCGGCGAAGTTTTGCGCCGTTCAGGCCGGTTGAAACCGAACTCGAACTATTTGATGCGCCGCCCACCAATCAATGACGAATTCCGAATGACGAATGGAGCGAGAAGCGCTTCAGTCGCGTGTCCGGATTCCATTCGTCATTCGTTATTTGTCATTTAACGATGAACCTGCCTGCAGTCATCAAGGACTTGTTGGGCAAAAAAGAAATCCCGCTCTCACAGCATCACGGTGAATTAGGCGAGCGCGCGGCGAAAAAGCATCTCAAGCAACTGGGGCTGAAATTTCTAACGGCGAACTTTCGTTCGGAGCGCGGGGAAATTGATTTGGTGTGTCGCGATGGCGATTGCCTGGTGTTCGTGGAGGTAAAGACACGTTCGAGTGAGGATTGGGTGCGGCCCGCCGCACGGGTGAACCAACGCAAGCGGAGGTTGTTATGCCAGACGGCGCTCGATTATTTGGAGCTGCTGAAAAATCCGCAGGTGAAGATTCGCTTCGATATTGTGGAGGTGCTGCTGCAAGACAGCGCGGTGCGGGAGGTGCGGCATTTGCCGAATACGTTCGTGATGGAGAAGCCGTATCGATATGGATGATGGCGCTTCGAAAAATTTTACGGCGGCGCGCACGGAGTGACGCGCCTACCACGAAAATCAAAGTTGTTCGCCTGCCATCACGTCGGTTTCTTTGAGCTTCAGGGGAAATGGGTCGAGGGGCATGGGGCGGTCGTGATTTAGAAAGTCCTCGCAAACACGGAAGAATTCCGCTTGCGTGGTCACACGGCGGATTTGATGGAGGAATTGGCCTTCGGCATCCACGCCCACGCCAAAATAGTTCATATACTTTTTCATCTTCTGCACTTGCGCGGATTCGGTCACGTCCGGTGAGCACACAGCATCGTACAAGGCGCGCACGTAGGCCAACACATCGCAGCCGCGAGGGGTGAACAATGTCTCGCCGCGTTGACGTTGGCGGATTTGATGAAATAGCCACGGGTTGCGAATCGCGCCGCGGCCAATCATGAGGCCGTGCGCTCCGGTCAATTTCAATACTTCCTCGGCTTTTTGCGCCGAATACACGTTGCCATTTGCCAGCACGGGACAGGACATCGCTTCGACAGCGCGCGCGATGAAATCGTAATGCACTTCAGTGCGATACATTTCGTAAACGGTGCGGCCATGGACGGTGAGCAGATCCAACGAGTGTTTCGCGAAAATGGGCAACAATTGATCGAAGACGGCGGGCGAATCAAAACCGATACGCGTTTTGACGGTAAATTTGATTTTTACGGCGTCGCGCAATGCGCCGAGGATGGCATCGACCCGGGCTGGTTCGCGGAGCAATCCGCCGCCGGCGCATTTGCGATAGACGACCGGCGCGGGACAACCGAGATTCAGATCCACGGCGGCGATGGGATATTGTTGCAACTCGCGCGCGGTGCGCACGAGTGACGGAATATCGTTGCCGATCATCTGCGCCACGACGGGGCGGCCAGTGGGATTTTCCGTGATGGATTTGACAATCCATTTTTCGAGCGTGGAAGTGCCGTGCACGCGAAAATATTCCGTGAAGTAAACATCCGCACCGCCGTAAGCGACCATCAATTTCCAGAACGGCAAATCGGTCACGTCCTGCATCGGCGCGAGCGCGAGCATGGGCGCGGTGCCGGTAAGCAGGGCGGCGAATTGTTGGTGGTGATCCACGGGAACAAGGTGAATCAGCGATTGAGTGGGAGCAAATGGAATCGATTGATTCCAACTCGGTGGTTTATTTTATGCCGCCGGCGTAGAGGTCTGGCTTATAATCCTCGTTCGCGCAAACCACTCGTTCGAGGCGCGCAGGAACAGCGCGATGATCGCAATAAAATCTATCACCACATAGAAATTGAAAACCGACGATATCCGGTGATGTGGGTGGAAGGCATCGATTGTTCCGAGAATAGTGGAAAGTAGTATTAGCCAGCGCGCCCAATTTTTCCCCTGAAAGGCAAAATAAAGAACCAATGACACGAAACCGAGAGTCCAAATGAAAAGAAAATAAAATCCGGGATCGTGGGGCGGGTGCAGGCCATTAATGACTATTCTCCATACAGTATCGATCAGCACGCCAAGCGCGAGAAGACCGACACCAATTTTGACGGAGATTGGTCGTGCTGCCAAATGTGCCCGCATCTCCAACTTCCTTCTTGCCTTTGCGCCCGGGTCCCTCTGCACCGGCGCCGGCTTGCCATCAGCCGTCACGGAGTTTCGATCGATGGGACAAACCGTCACGTCATCTGGAAATAGTTTGCCACAATAAGTGCAACGATTCATAGGCACCCTGCTATTTAGCGATTTTAAATTCTACTCACGCGATGGTCAACGCGGAATCACGCCTTGTCCAGGAGACGCCGCGCATTTTCATGCATCCAAATAATGTTGACGCTCGTATTTCGACAGTTGACCCTTGCCTCCATGGAGAAGCGCAAGACCACTTTGCTTATCATCATTTCGATCGTCGTCATTGTTATTGTTGCGACCCTGTTCGCATTGTGGACTCCGCCGCCACCCGCGCCATCAGTAGTCTTTCCCTCGCCGAACGGTTACGAATCATTTATGCAAGCCGGCGCCCAAGTACAGAAACAAACGGGCGATTTTGCCAAAATAAGCCAGGAAGATTTGCGCAATCTGGTCGAGGCCAATTCCAATGCGCTGCAAATCGCCCGGGTGGGTCTCGCGGAGAAGTCTCGCGTGCCAGTAGAGTTTTCCCAATCTTATATTTCGGCGCACATGGAGAATTTGGCACGAATGAAATTGCTCGCTTACGCTTTCGTCGCCGAAGGTCGGCTGGCGGAAATGGAGCAGCGCACGAACGACGCGGTTCGCTGCTACCTCGACGCGGCCCGTCTCGGAGTTGAACTGCGGCGGGGCGGCGTCTTGATTGACGCGTTGGTGGGGTTCGGCACGGAGACCATCGGCGAAGCTCCATTGCAAAGACTCGTACCGAATCTCGACGCCAAAACTTCGGCCGAGGCGGCGCGCGAATTGGAAACACTCAATGTCGACAAGGAATCGTGGGAGCAAATTCTTCAAAACGAAAAGTATTGGTCTCGGCGCACATTCCCCGGTTTGCAATACCGAATTGCGGCACTCTTCACCTCGAGCGAAACGAAAGCCGCCAAAACAAAAGCCAGGCAAAGATATGATGCGCAGCAGGCGAAAGCCGATCGATTGATGCTGGACCTTGCGGCGCGTGCTTATCAATTGGACAAGGGTCATCGCCCCGCGAGTGTGTCCGATTTGGTTCCGGCCTATCTCAAAGCTGCGCCCATCGATCCGGCGACGGGCAAAGAAATGACGCTAACGCCGTGAGCTAAGCGGGGGTGGAATTCAACAATCGAACCTCATGCTGCGGGAACGGAATCTCAATCCGTCGCTCACGAAATTGATTCAGAATCGCCTGATAAATCTCCGGACCCGCCATGCCAAAGTCGGCAACGTTCACCCAGGGCTTCACCGCAATATTGATCGACGAATTTCCCAACGTGCTGACGCCCACCACCGGATTAAATTCCTTCAACACCCGCGCATTCGATTTCAATATCTGGTCGATGAGCAGCAACGCGTCGCTCAGGTTGGTTCCATAAGCCACGCCGACATTTAACTCAAGCTGCCGGATGGTTCCGTAATTGTGCAAAATCTCGCCGACAATTTTCCGGTTGGGAATCACCACGCGCGAACGGTCTGCGTGAATCAAGGTGGTCGAAAGCAGTTCAATCTGCGCCACCTGCCCCTGCACACTCAGAAGCTCAATGTACTCGTTCACGCGAAAGGGTTTCGTGAAAATGATGGTCAGCCCCGCGAAGAGATTGCCGAGCACTCCTTGCGCCGCCAAGCCAACGCCCACGCCCGCCACGCTCAGACCGGCGATCATCGCCGTAACATCCAACCCCGCCGTTCCCAGGGCCACGACCAACGCGCCCACAAGCACGAGAAATTTTACAATGCGCACCAGCAACATGCGCACCGGTGGTTCCATAGCCTTTCGCTCCGCCCAACGGTCGGTCAACCGGCCCAGCCAACGCGCGGCGATAAAACCGACGATGATGACAATAATTGCCGACAGCAGCGCGCCGCCGTGAGCGATGACATAGTCGATGAGTTTGTCCCTCCACGGGGTGTGGACGGTGGCGTTTGCATTCGTCGCCGCGGGCACGGAATTGGTGACTATATCAGCCATAAATCAAGTCGGTCTCGGAGGTTCAAGAAATTTAAGCTCTTCTGCTCGTCGCAACTCTGGTGATTCCCCACACGATCATGACGCCACCTAAAACCGCCAGCGCAATGCCGCTCTGGGTGCCTATCAACACGAGTTTACCCGACAATCCGCCGATGACCATGACAAGTCCGATGATGATTTTTACCATGAGTGGGTCCTTCGAAATGATGTTGTTTGAGGCGCATTCTGATTGGCGGCAGATTCGGCTCAAAGATTCCGTTTGTCCAGCCCATTTCAGCCGCGGTAAACGCACCGTGCGGTGCAGGTTTCCGCAACCACCACTTCGGTCAACAATGGCAGCTTCGGTTTGAGCTTTTTCCAAATCCACACGGCGACGTTTTCGCTGGTCGGATTTTCGAGGCCGGGTACTTCGTTGAGGTAACGATGATCGAGCTTTTCCCAAAGGGGCTTGAAGACTTTGGAGATGTCGGCGTAGTCCATCACCCAGCCAAGTTCCGGGTCGCAGTCGCCGGCGACGGCAATTTCCACTTTAAAACTATGCCCATGCAACCGGCGGCATTTGTGGGTTTTGGGCAGACGCGGCAATAAATGCGCGGCTTCAAATTGAAATGTTTTTCTTAGTTCCATAATTAAAAACTGCTTTTAACGCAAAGGCGCAAAGATGCAGAGTCGCAAAGATTTTAATATCTTGCGTCTTCGTTGCTTTGCGTCTTTGCGTTAAATTCATTTTCCCCAATCCACCCATGTCACCAAATCGGCGAGCGCGGGCCGACCGTCGTGGCGCCAGGTCAGCGGCGGGTTTTGCATCTGGCCAAGCGGGCAGATGCGCTTGACGCCCCAAGCGGCCAATTGCGCCGCGAGTTCACGCGCTTTTTCTTCACCCGCCGCAATGCCAACGGTCGAGACTTTGCCGCGCACGGCGTCGGCGCTGGCCAGGGTGGTTTTCAAATCGGTTGCGCCTTTCACGTAAATAAACCGGTTGAGGCACGAAAGCTGGAAACGTGAATCAGCTTCGTAAACGACCGTCCAGGCGGTGGAGTTTTCGCTGCGCCAAAATCGCGTGTCCGGCGAGTGCGCAGCGCGGACTTCGTAAAATGCGCGCCGGGAGGCAATCGTGGCGGCGGTTTCCGTGGCCACATCGCCGCGTGGTTCGGTTTCTTCGCACTTTGCCAATTCCTCGGCGAGCATTTCGGCGAATTGTTCCGCCGCCACCCCGCCGCCATGCTCGACGTAAATCACGTGCGGTGATAAACAGCCGAGCTGGTTCCACGCAACAATGTCAGTGGCGGCACGAGCGACGGTTTTGCGCGCTTGAAAACTGCTGAGCGCGTCGCCAGCGACGTAACCAAAACTCAACTGGTGCCCGTAGCTGAGAAATCGCGCGCGCGCCGGGACGTGATGGCGGATGGCGGCCAGCGCTTCGTCACTGCCGGTGGCGGTCACGCAATCCGCCTCTTCAAACAGCGCCTTCTCAATGTCCGCGCGGCCGCCGCGCCATTCGGCAATTTCCAGGCAGGCGCCCAGCTTGGGTTCGGCGTCGTAAAGTGAGTGGGCGAACAAACGGGGTATGAGCGAAGCGCCGCTGGCGCATTTGACGAATTGCGCCGAGCGCGTCAGCACACCGAGGGCGATGCTCATCAGCGTGGGGTTCGGCAAATTCCCCGCCGTGATGTGCGCGAGGAACTCCGGGCCGCGCGCCATCGAACCACGCGACAGTTTTTCCTCGGCGGCATTCGAGACGAGTTCGTCCAATCGCCGCGCGTGGCCAAGTTCCTGGACGAGGAGCGCGTTGAAATTTTCGAGCGTGAATTGCTTGAAGAAATTATCGAGGCCGTTTGCCAGCGTAGCGCGCGAGAAACCGGTGAACGCCGCATTTTCCAACGCCATCTGGCGAAAGGGATAATCTGGTTGCAACCAGTTTTCGGCGATGCCGCAAAGAATTTCCACGCGGCTCTGCGTCGAGCGGGCGAGCAGATAATTTTCACGGTTGCGCTTCAGCGTCTGGCAGGCGTCCGTCACCATCGCGGCGGTGAGGGCCGCCTCGGGCGGCAGGTCAGCGAGAAAATAGTTGGGCAGATTCATTTGAACGCGGAACTCGGAACGGGGAACGCGGAAATGGCACTGGAAGCAGTTTCATAAGGTCTGGCGGTACGTTTTGTGTTCAGCTGATTCATGCGGTCATCAAGGAGCAACCGCGCGGTTCAGACATTTCCGCGCGGCCAATCAATTCAAAGCCATCGCCGCGACGAATCGCCAGGTCCTCGGTCTGGATGGCCATCACGGAAAAGGCGTTCGCCAAATCGAAGATGCGCAACAGGCCGGTTTCGCCGTCACGCACTTCACGGCCGATTTCAGGCGAAATGATTTGCGCGCGCGACCAGGGAGGAAAATGAAAATGCCGAATGCCGAATGCCGAACGCCGAGTGCCCGCGTCATACGCCTGCGAGCTTAGTTCGCTCATGCCGTATTCGCACAAGAAGTGCGAGGAGGGAATGCCGAGGCGCTCAATGATCAATGCGTGCAGTTCGGCTTTCGGCAAGGCGCGTGAACGATTTTTGTATCCGCCGGTTTCCATGACGCGAGAACCGGCCGGAAGTTTCAGGCGCAGATTTTTCTCGGCGAGATGATCCAGCAAATGCACGAAGGAAAAGGCGGTGCCAAGGACAACGATGGGCTGACTGTTGCGAAGGGCATTTTCCAACGCGTTCAGCGTGGATTCAAAATTCAGGGTCCATGAACCGTCGGCAGCGAGGGTTCCAGAAAAGCTGTTTTCCGGTGCAGCAAAATCGCGGCGAATTGTTTCGAACATGTGCACGAGCGATGAATTGGGCACGGCGCTCGGCGGCGGCGTGAGAATTGCGAGATTTTTTTCCGGGTGAACGTGAAAACGAAACCACGCGAGGAGCGAAGCCTGATAGATCGCCAGCGATTCGGCGTTGTGGAAATGACGGCTCGGGGTTTGGCCGGTCGTGCCGCTGGAATGAAAGACGTGCGTGCGTTTGTCCGGTGGCAGCGAGGTCAGCTCCAACTCCTTGAACGCGGAGGTGGGCACAGCGGGAATTTGCGACCAATGCGTCACTGCCGAGGGGGAGATTTTCCGCGCTTCGCAGAATTTTCGATAGGCGGGGTTGTGCTGGAATTGCAGCGTGAACAGCATGAGTGCCATGCCGTTGAATTCGACATCGGCGTGCGCCTGGAAATCAGGGTGGTCGCGGTGGTCGCTGGAAAAATCAGCGGCGCAAATGGCGATATAATCGGCCACGCGCGTCGCAAAAATGGATAGGTCGGACATCATGCGGTTTTTTTAATGGGCTGGTTTTCCGCCACAGCCCAGCATTATCTACCTTTGGATGGGCGTTTTCGCAAGGAATGTGGGGGCGCGTTCAAATTTGCCCGTGGGCACGTTCCCTCCAAAAACAAAAAGGTCCGGCCGAAGCCGGACCTTGTTTTGCAATTTTAGATGAGCGCTTAGCTCTTGAGCTTCGCCGCGGCAGCTTTCATTTCGCTCAAATGTTTCTCCGCGTCCGGCGAATTCGTGACGTGGACGATTTTACCGTCCAGACCTATGAGGAAACTGACACGATTGGCCATGGAGCGACCGTTCATGCGCACGCCGTAGGCATCGGCGATCGTCCCATCCGTGTCCGCGAGCAAGGGAAAGTTCAGTTTGTATTTGGTGATGAATTTCAAATGGCTTTCGCCGTTGTCAAAGCTGACGCCGACGACTTCCACATTGTCCGCTTTGAGCGCGTCGATGCTGTCGCGAAAGCCGCAGGCTTCCTTGGTGCATCCTGGCGTGTCATCTTTGGGATAAAAATAGAGCAACACGACTTTTTTACCGACGTCGTCGGAGAGTTTCCAGTCTTTCCCGTCCTGATCCTTGCCTTCGACGAGCGGCGCTTTGTCCCCGACCTTGGGCATTGAAGCAGCATCCGCAGCGAAGGCTGACATGGCGGCGACCAGGCCGGCCACGAGAGCGATGAGGTGCAATTTCATAATTGGCTGTTTGGTTGAATGCGTGATGTGGTTGTCCCCAATGTGACGTACGAACTCACCCTTTGGTTTCACGCAAATTGATTTGTTTCAATTTCTCCACGAAATCCACGAATCCGGCAGCCTGTTTGCGAAGACGATCGAGCAATTCCGGATTTTTCAATCGGCCGTTTTCATCGAGCAAACTGTGGATTTGGGCCAGGAAAACGCGTTCGGGATAGATGTGGGCATTGCGATAACCGAAGATGGCCTGCAACTGCTCAATGGGCCGGAGCGCACCCCAGATGCCGGCCGCGATGCCGGTGAAACACACGGGACGGCGCTCGAAACTTTCCGGGAACTTCAGCATGTCGATGAAATATTTCAGGACGCCCGGAATGCCACCGTTGTATTCCGGTGATATGACGTGCAATCCGGAAGATTGCAAAATGGCCTCGGCAAAAGGGTGAAAGGACTTCGGTTTTTCATGGTAACTCGTTGGCGAAAAAATTTCCGGCGGCAGATGCGCGAGATCGAGCACGCGCAATGGAACTTTCAACTCCGCGTAAATCTCCTCAATGTGCCGCGCGACCTTGAGTGAATTGTTGCCCGGACGATTCGTGCCGATGAGCAAAGTGATCATGGGGCACAAGATGGGAGCACTTTGAGATTTTGCAAGTATGCGAAAGAAAAATCCCGCGGCGTGCGTAACACGCCGCGGGGTGAATCAAGATGCACTGGTTAGTTTAATAGCCAATAATATCCCCAGGATCCTTGCTTGATTGTAACCGTGCTAGAGGCTCCTACTGATATCGCCTGCACAGAAAAGGTCCCGGGGGTGGCGCCATTCCGCAAGGTACCGGAAACCGTGGCAATGACTCTTGCCGTGCCGGGGCCGCTGCTGGTGGGGCCAACAAATGTGCCGTAGGTATTCACACCATAAGCAACACCCGCCGCCGGGAGGTTCCCAGTTGCCGCTGGCACTTCCATTTTTGCGGTCAATTCGGTAGGCGAACTGGGTCCATTAAAAGCGAGTTCGTAACCTTTTCCCGTGCCAGAATTGGTAACTACGATCGTAAACTCAAAAGCGTAGTCCTTGTTAGCCGCAACGGGGAATGAGAGACCTGTTACATCACTGGCGGTTGTGCCAATGCTCTGGTCTGCTGTTTTGTACATCTTCTGCTGTCCGGAAGTCGACAAAATGTTCAGTTGATTTTGAACGTTGTTGGTTGCCCCACTCAGGTAGCTGAGTTCGGTGGAAGTCACTGCACTGTTCGTGACATTCTGGCTGGCGTCGCTTACCAATACCTTGTCGGTAGCGAGATTACCCGCCGTGACTCCGCCGCCAAGAAGCAAATTACGCGGCCGAGCACCTGACGCACCAATATCATAGGTATTATCGCTTCCGGCAGCAAATGTGCCTGCGTTGTTAATCCGCCACCGCAAAGTACCGGCGGGAACATTTGTGGTTCCAGCAGTAAAGAAATCGAGTTCGGTTGCCGCTGCCATGGCAAATGCGTTGCCACCGAAATCCAATTCACTATTGAACTGAGAATTTTGAGCAAACATCATTGCAACCGGCAATTGCGTGGAGGAATAAGGCATTGACGCAACTCTGGCTACTTTGAATGTGTTATCGGCGGGTGGAGTGCCGGTGTTATTATTGTCGGAGCCCAGCAATAGTGCGACCCCTGCGCCTTTCGCGATATCCAATCCGTAAAAGGACGAGCTTCCAAAGAAACCACTGGGACCGCCGGCGCCGATTGTGACCCCGCCTCCATCGAGCCGCATTTTTTCCGAGTTACCCACTCCTATGGAAATACCATTGACGAAAAACAGACCTGTACTTGGATCAGAGACATCATAAAGAGAAGGCGCAGATGCGCTGCCCAGCGGGATACCCAACGAGCCGCTCATAGTGTCGCCAGCTTTATTTACGGGTGTATAACCGAGTGATGACTGCTTTCCATTTAGCTGTGTCTGAATTGACGACGAGACACCCGAAAGGTAACCAAACTCCGTGCTGGTGACGGGACTGGAGGCCATTGCGCTCAGTTTCGAATCGTACGGCTGAACCTGAGTGCCAGGCACCAACTGAAGTGTGCTCTGAGCGGTCGCAACATCCGGGCTGTTTAGCAGGCTCAATGTGTAGGACGTGAGAGAACCAAAACCAAATGTCCCCGTTGAGGTCGTGTAAGGGAAATGATTGGCGGTGACAGAAGAAGCATCCTGGCCCAATCCCCCGTACGCAGGTTGCACGATGCTCAAAGCTGCGGGCTCTATGTGACCACTGGAATCTGTGATTTGCTGCACCGTTCCACCATCTATGCCGGCATAGAGCGGGCCGGTCGTGCGAATGCCAGGGCCAATGTCCAATTGCAATACTGAAATGGGCGTAGCCGTGGAAAGAGCAGCCACAAAATCGGAAACCGGCCCTCTAAACATACCACTTAAGCGGACAGAGATTTCATGGCCAACCTGATTGGTGGAAATATAACCCTCGACAAAATCAGTTCCGTCACTGTAACTCGCAAGCCTCATGTAAGGAACTGGTTGCCCGCCTCCGGCCGTGCTATTATACAACTGCGTGAGTTCGCCCAGCGCACTCTGCCCCCCAGGCTGTTGAAAAGCCAATCCGATATCCAAATATGTATCCGTTGACCACAACTCAATTCGGGCACCGGTATGGCCGCGAGGAGCTATCCTATACCAACCCGAACTCGTGGGGGTGAATTTATACTCCTCGTCATAGAACCCCTTCATTCGATAGGTCAGAGCAAAAGGGCTATCCCCCAATCTCAAAGGCTGATTGCGCAGATTCACGTTATTTCTGAACGAGATGACCGTCAAATTGTCCTGGTTAGGACCGGATGTAAAATAATCCACACCTCCAGGCCCCGCATCGAGAACGTTGTTGTCCGCAGAGAAAGCAATTTCTCCATTTACTGCGTTTAGTCCCAATGCGCTGCTCATGGATGCGCCGTCCACACCAGGGTATATGAGATTACCTTCAATCCGAACACCGCGCATCGAATTCGTCGGCACATACAAACTAATTCCCACCCCGTCAGCATCATTGGTGCAGGTAATGATGTTGTTCATGAAGGTGAAGTTCGTCGCATGGTTACCGGATCCATTATATACAATCCCCTTCGAGACATTTAGAAACCTATTATTCCGAAAAGTCACGTCATGGTAAGTCACCGTATCGCCGTAAGAGGCGACCGCTGCACCCAACAAATTGTATGCCACGCTATCCGATACTTCGCAGCAATTACCCCCGCCAAAAGCTGCGAAAAAGCCATTGGGTTGCCCCACGCCGGTACCACCAGTGATATCTCTCGCCAGGCAACCTCGAATCTTCCATGCGGCTGGCCGGGTATCGTCAGAACCGTTTCCCGCGCAAAATGCTATTGTGTCACATGCATGAGTCACTTGCGCCGGTTGAACGGCAACGCAGTCTTCAATAAGTCCGTCCGCGGGTTCATTCGCAGAGAGATTGCTGTGCGGCCCCATATTAAAAAGGAAACATTCTGAATTCGCGGCCGTCGATCCCCAGTTGACCGCTTTCACTCTGCTTATCTTATTATGAGTGCCAGACATCGCTATCGCATTTATACACTGTGCAGAGCTTTGATTTTGCAGGTTGCAATCCACCGTCAAATCTGAGACTTCAGCATTCCGCAAAGGAGTGCTCCACGCGTCCCAGCTACTCCCGGTCGTAACGGCTGTCCCAGCGATAACATTGATTTTGCCAAAGAGTGCCTGGGAGTTGGTCACCAACTCTAGGACAGTCACGTCCATACCCGCGCCGCGTATCTTCCAACCTTCCTTCATGGTGATGGGATGGCGAGCTTTGCTCGCATCATTCAAACCTTCACGAACAAGAAAAGTCCCCGGCATTAAATGAATGGTGGAATATTCCGGGATGACGATATTCGGGCCGTTCGTGCCATTGATAGGCCTTTGGTCATTGATCAAGTTGAAAAATGAATCGGCGTCTGGGGTACTATATGGGTCATCCGGAGTTCCGGTGCCGCCGCCAGAGCCCGTCGGACTAATCCAAATCTCAACCGGACCTGCCGCGGCAAATACCATCGACATGAGAAGAACTGTGAGCGTCGCCCAAAATATCTTGCAAATTTTCAGTTTTTCATTCGAAGGATTGTTGGGTTTGAGGTATTGATTTGAGTGATTCATATGTTTTCCTTTTCGTAACGCCCATTTTGCATGGGCCACCATCTCCTTCAATTTGAAGATGTTATCTCCCAGCGACATTTGTTATCTGAGAGCGACATCTACCCTCTGTGAAACAGCAAATTGTGAAGGCGTGATGTTGTTCCAACTTTTGAACTGCCGGCAGAAGTGAGATGATTGTTTGAAGCCGAGATCGAGCGCAACTTTCTTCACCGAATCCCCGGACAGCAACAATCTTTCGGCAGTCAAAAGCCGGCGATGGTTCAACCAATTTTGCGGTGAGCACCGAAATCGACTACGAAAATGCCGTTGCAATTGTCGCGTGGATATACCGCATAACCTTGCAAGTTCATGAGCGTTGTAGTGTGCGGTTTGCGCCAACTCTTCCCATTGCCCATTCGTGAAAAGAAGCCTTCCCATATTCCGATTCCCCAGGCTTTGAATTGTCCCTTTCGAAATCCCAATGTGTCCCAGTGGTCTTACTCTATCCGTGTTGATTCAAAACCCGGGCACGCTTTTTTTCAAGGAGAAACTGCCTACGACACAAAAATGTTATCGATTCGCCTTAATCTCAGAATACGATGTCACGCGGTCGCAATAAATTTTGAGTAGCTTTCCTGAATTTGTCCGCACATAGAAGACACTTTAACGATTGTGTTGTCCAAAGAGAGGACTTCAACAACGCCGAATGAACTCAAGGAAACGAAAATGCCGTTGGCCCGTTTTAATTGTTCGACGCTGATATACGCCTCGCGGTTTTGAAATCCAAGTTGATTGCAAATTTCCAGAACCAGTGCGCGAGTCACGCCCGGCAAAACTCCACTGGTGAGCGGCGGGGTGCAAATCGTGTCGCGCTCGATCCAGAACAAATTGCTGCTCGCGCCTTCGACGACGAAGCCGTCGGTGTTCAACAACAGCGCTTCATCCGCGCCAGCGGCATCGGCTTCGGCGCGAGCGAGTATCTGCGCGAGTTTGTTGCAGGTTTTGAATTGGGCGAGCGGCTCGTTTGCGGGCAGGCGATGGGATGAGGTGATTAATTTCCACCGCGGCGGT
>DASZPR010000346.1:0-4511 GCA_035550235.1 Verrucomicrobiia bacterium
TGAGGGAATTTTGCTGACGTTGCATCAACTTCCGGAAGAGTCCAAAGTCCAAAGTCCAAAGTCTAAAGTCGAATCCGCGCCCGCTGCTGAATGGATTGAGACGCTGCATTCCAATCGCAATTTCAGTCCTGCGACGGGAAAAAGTTACGAGCCGCTTACGCCAAAACATTTTTCGTTCAACGCCCCGAATGGCGCGTGTCCCGTCTGCCATGGTCTCGGCCAGAAGATGGTTTTTGACGAGCACCTGGTTGTGCCGGACGCGGAAAAATCGCTGGAGCAGGGGGCCGTCCTGCCGTGGCGCCGCGGCGGCAAGCGCATGGTGGTTTATTACAAGGCGATGTTGCGCGCGGTTGCCGGCCATTACAACATCAACCTGGAAACTCCGTACAAGGATTTGCCGGAGGATTTCAAACGCGCGCTGATGTGGGGCACTGGCGCGACAGAAATTGAATTCAGTTTCTGGCGCGCGGGTAAACAGAGCAAAATCACGCGACCCTTTGAGGGCGTGATTCCCAATCTCGACCGGCTGTATCACGAAAGCGAAAGCGAATTTACCAAGAACCGCCTGAAGGCTTTCATGTCGCCACAATTTTGCGATGCGTGCGGCGGACAGCGGCTGAAGCCTGAAATTCTTGCCGTTCGTTTGTTGAATGACGGATTCCAAATGACGAATGGAAAAGCGGAGACTTCGACGGACGAGCCACCGAAGCCTGGTGCAGCCATTCGGCATTCGGCATTGGTCATTCCCGGTTTATCCATCATGGACGTTTGCGGTTTGTCCGTCGACAAGGCCGACAAATTTTTTGCGACCCTCAAACTTACGGAATTTCAGGAAAAAATTGCGCGCGACATCATCAAGGAAATCCGCGCGCGACTCGGATTTCTGCACAACGTCGGTCTCGGCTATCTGACGCTAAATCGCGAAAGCGGCACCTTGAGCGGTGGCGAAGCCCAGCGTATTCGCCTTGCCACCCAGATCGGCGCGGGGCTTGTCGGCGTGCTCTATATTTTGGACGAGCCCAGCATCGGTCTGCATCAGCGCGACAACGATCGCCTCCTGCGCACGCTCGAAGGCTTGCGCAATCTCGGTAATTCCGTCCTGGTCGTCGAACACGATGCCGATACGATTCGTCACGCGGATTACATTCTCGACTTGGGTCCTGGCGCAGGCGTGCGCGGCGGTGAATTGGTTGCAGCCGGCACCTTGAATGAAATTCTCGCCAATACTCATTCGCTCACCGCGAAATATCTTACGGGGGAACTGACGATTCCTGTTCCGAAACAACGAATTAAACCCTCGCCGGAAAAAGGCTGGCTCGAAGTGCTGGGGGCACGCGAGAATAATTTGAAAAATGTCGACGCGCGCATCCCGTTCGGGACGCTGACGTGTGTGACGGGCGTGAGCGGTTCCGGGAAAAGCACGCTGGTGGATGATATTTTGCGCCGCGCTCTGTTCCGGAAATTCTTCGGCTCCAAGGAACGCCCCGGCGCGCATCGGGCGCTGAAAGGTTTCGAGAGTCTCGATAAAGTCATCGTCATTGATCAAACGCCGATTGGCCGCACGCCCCGCAGCAACCCCGCGACTTACACCGGGATGTTCAACGCCATTCGTGATTTGTTTTCACGCCTGCCCGCGGCGCGCGTGCGCGGATACGACGCCGGGCGATTTAGTTTCAATGTCAAAGGCGGGCGCTGCGAGAAGTGCGAGGGCGACGGTCTTATCAAAATTGAAATGCATTTCCTGCCGCCCGTTTATGTCACTTGCGAGGCGTGCAATGGCCGCCGTTACAATCGCGAGACTCTCGAGATCACTTACAAGGGACAGAACATTGCCGACGTGCTGGACATGACGGTGGATGAGGGCGTCACGTTTTTCCGCGCCGTTCCGCAAATTTACGATCCACTGCTTACGCTTGCGGAAGTGGGGCTGGGTTACATTCGTCTCGGTCAGCAGGCGACGACTTTGAGCGGTGGCGAAGCGCAGCGCGTGAAGCTCGCTTCTGAATTGAGCCGCAAAGCCACCGGACGCACGCTCTATATTTTGGACGAGCCGACGACCGGGCTGCATTTTCACGATGTTGCAAAGCTGCTGGAAGTGTTGTTCAAATTGCGCGCCTCCGGGAACACACTGCTTGTCATCGAACACAATCTCGATGTCATAAAAACCGCCGATTGGATTATCGATATGGGCCCGGAGGGCGGTGATGGGGGAGGGCAGATTGTCGCGCAAGGGCCGCCTGAGAAAATCGTCGAATGCGAAGCCAGCCATACCGGGCACTATCTTCGTTCGGTGTTGAGCGGTTTGGGTGCGCCTGCCACTGTGTAGCGGGTGGACGAGCATCTTCACTTTGGGCTTTGGTTCGCCCGGGCGAGATGCCCGTGCCACTCTATTTCGCCCTTTTCGCAACCGCCTCCGTTCGGCTACACTCCGCCTGCATGGTTCGTTTGAGTCGATCATTCCTCATCCTGTTGGCGCTGGTTTTCAGCGCGCGCCTGGCGTTTGCCGCGGATTCGCGCGAGGCCAACGCCTTCGACACGGCGATGAAGACGTTTAAGCTCGCGCCGGAATTGTCGGAAAAGGATTTTGCCGATTTCGTGCAAAATTATCGCAATTCCGTTCGCAAGCCCGAGGCCATCTTGTACGAAGCCCGTGCCATGCTTTCCGCCGGCAGGGTGACGAACGCGGTTCAATTACTCACGGACAATCTTGCGACCAATGGCACCGGCAAACTGGCGCCGGAATATCTCTATCGGCTCGGACTCGCGTATTTCCAAAACAATGATTACCCCGCCGCCGCGGCCACGTTTGGCAACATGGTCGACAAATATCCGGATTCGTTCTACGCGCTTGATGCCACCATTCGCCAGGCGGATGCTTTCGCGCACCTCGGGCGCTGGCGGCTGCTTATAGAAACACTGTCGCAGACCAACAAGTTGTTTCAAGAGTCCGTGCATAAAGGGACCGTGAGCGCAACCATCGCCTCCGGGTTTTTGCTGCTTGGCGAAGCGCAATTGGCGCTGGGGGATACCAATGGCGTGGAGAGAACCCTGTGCTCGCTGGATGCTCAATCTCTGAACACGCAATTGAAGTGGCAGCGCGATTATCTGGTGGCCCGCCTGCAACGCATTGAGGGCCGGTTGGACGAAGCCCTGCAAACCTCCAATAGCCTGCTCGCGGCGCAGGATCGCGCGAGTCGTGCCGAGGGCGTCGCTTTTCAGGGTGGCGTGCTCGAACAGCAGGGAAACCTGAGTGCGGCCGCCAATATTTATACCAACAATCTCGCGGCCGATGTTCCGCCCGAACAACAGCGCCGGGCTATTCTCAAAATTGCCGAGCTGGATTTGAAACTTCCCGATAAGTTGCCGGATGCCGTGGCGAGTCTTACGAAATACTTGGAGCAAAAGCCTGCGCCCGAAGCGGCGGACATCGCCATGCTCACACTTGCCGAAGTGCGGATGAAACAAGCCCTCAATGGGGAGACAAACCTTTTCGATAACGCGCTGGCCCAGCTTCAAAATTTAACCAACTCCTACCCGAACAGTCCCGCCATCGGGAAGGCGCTTTTGGATCTCGGCTGGTGCTTGTGGAGCCAGGGAAAAATTTCTGAAAGCCAGCGGGCTTTCCGCGGCGCGGCGGATCGATTGCCCTATTCAGAGGAGCAGGCGGAAGCGCGTTTTAAGTGGGCGGATACACAGTTCGCCGCCAGGGATTTTGCCGCCGCGGTGACGAATTACAATTCCATCGCGGAAAAATACGCTTCTTTGCCCGAGGCGAAGGAAAACCGTTTGATTGAGCGAGCGTTGTATCAATCGGCCCGGGCGGCGTTGAACGAGCATGACCTGGTGGCTGCGACGAGCGCGTTGAAAAACATTCTCGCCTGGTACCCGAACGGCCTGGCCGGGCCGTCAGTCCTGCTGCTCGCCGGCCAGGGCTTTGTGGAACAAAACGATCCCGCCGGCGCACGGCAATTGTTTGAGGAATTCGAAAAGCTTTATCCCGACAGTCCGCTGCTTTCGGAAGTGCGCCTGGCCACCGCGCGGTCCTACGAGGCGGAAAAAAATTGGGACGCGGCGATCACGAATTACGTTTCATGGACAGAGATGTTCACGAACCACCATCTGCTGGCCCAGGCGCAATTCAGCCTGGCCTGGGACCAATACATGGCCGGACGCGAAACCAATGCGTTGATACTCTTCACGAATTTTATCGTTCGTTTTCCCACGAACGAACTCGCGGCGCGCGCGCAATTCTGGGTGGGAGATTTTTATTTCCGCCAGGGCGATTCCTCGGCCGCGGAGATCAACTATCAGCTCGTGTTTCAGAACACCAATTGGCCGGTGTCCGAGCTGACGTATGAAGCACGCATGCGCGCCGGCCGTTCGGCGACAGCCCATTTCAATTACAAGCAGGCGATCAATTATTTCACGAATCTGCTCGCGCTGGATTGCCCGCCTGAGTTGCGGGTGCAAGCGACGTTTGGCTACGCGGACGCGACCATTGCGCAGGATTC
>DASZPR010000347.1:0-3211 GCA_035550235.1 Verrucomicrobiia bacterium
CGGGATCGCCCTGGCGCACGACCACGGTCCACTGCGGGACTTGTTGCAACTCAAGAAAATCAGAAAGATGGCTTAACTGCGCGTCGTTCAAATCAGCCAGAATTTTGATGCGCCGCAACGATCCGGGCGTGAGCGGCTTTCCCTCCGAACGCTCGAATTTCTTTCCGAAAAACATTTTCAACTCGGAAATATCCTCCGCCCGCTGCCATTGGGAATCGCGCCGCGTAAAAACCCACGTGTCCGCCAGCACCCGCGCGTCCTTGATCCAACTCACGAGCGTGGGAAGCTCGACCGGACCATAAGGGGAATCGTCAACTCCCCAAATAAAAAAGTCATTCGTGTTCTGCCGGGACATGGGAACAAAACTAGCACCCGCCATTGATTTGGGAAGGGGAAAAAAATACGGATTGTCTGCCCCGTTCAATCCCGGGTCAGAAAGGCCTTTGCGGTGCGGCAAAATCCGCGTGGGGCGGGGCGGAGATACGCGGGGCAGCGACCGGCCGCGCGGCTGGCTGGGGCGTGGAAGAAGAATTGCCGGCCGTTAACGGACTCGCCGCATTGAACGTCGAAGACACCGCCGGGGCTGACACGCCGAATAACGGAGCCGAATCGATCGCTCCCGATGCCGGTGCGGCCACCGGTGTGGTTGCGGGCGCCTGATCGATATTCCAAAGCTGCTTGAACGTGTCCATGTGCTCCTTTTGCTCGGCCTGCATCCGGACTTCTTCCGGAGTCGGCATCTTCACGTCGTTGTCGGGAGCGAATACGCCGCCCCCCGATGCGCTTTTGGGGATGGACTGAAAAATTCCTGAATCCGGAGTTGAGGCAAACGGACTTTGCGCAAACGGACTCTCATCAGAGTTTCGTGGGGCGTTGTTGACGGCGCTGTCTGGTCCAGTGGAGCGATCACCGTTCATTTTCGCCATCCGATTGGTGGCCGCGCTTTTTTCTGAATCGCTCATGCGTTGGAAAAACCTCTCCATCGCTGTCTGGTCTTTGTCGTCGTCGCTTCCCGCTTTTGTGGGATCCTTTTCCTCTTTACCAGTGGGTGACGCGTAATCCTCCGGCGACATGAAAATCCAGTTTCGGCGGCGGTCAAGCAACTGCTGCTGTTCCTTGGTTAACACCTGTGGTTGTTGCGGACGGAGCAACGCCGGCGCCCTCCCGGCACCCGCGGGCCCGGGGGATTTATACGGGTGCGGCGCGGTGGGTTCCCAGGCCTTGAACGTTTGCAAATCGTCGTGAGCCGATTGCTCGAAATTCGTGTCCAGCGACTTGTTGCCGCTGAACGGCACCACCTCGATACTGCGCATGCCCTCACCTGCGTGCGCGGCCCATGCAAATGCGACGCACGCCAATCCCGTCACGGCGGCGCGGCAAAAAACTGAACTCAAGGGCCGAAAACTCACGGTGCCAATAATACCCCAAACATAAAGCCCGTCAAAGGGCATTTTGTTGACAAAATGACGTCGGGTACATCTGGCCGTGCTGCTGAAATGAGCGTGGTAGGGCGGGCAGTCCTCTGCCTGCCGCGGCCTGCCAACCGGCGCGCTGAAATCGTCCACGTAACGCGCCCCACCCGGAGATGCGCCCATCCATATTCGCGTTTGCTTCGCGCTCGGTCACTTGCAATTTTCCCATCCGGAGGCACTTTGTGTCGCCGCCGCTCCGGACGGGCTGGAGCCGGCTCAATCAAACACATCTGAACTACTATGGCTATCTATTCACTTGATCTCACGAAACAACCCCCGCGCAGTCCGCGCGTACGGCTCGGCGGTTATGTCATCCTCGCGCGTTGCCTCGACAAAGGCCGCGCCGAGATTAACGGCAAGAATGGCGAATACCATTACGCCTGCCCCCTGGACCGGCATGTTCTGGAATTTGCCGGTGTTGATCCTGAAGCGTTGAAAAAAGAACTCGCCGCCGGAAAAGGCGACGGAGAAATCCTCGAATGGATCCAGGCCAATGGTAAAAACAAACGCACCCCCTCGGAAATCAACGCCTGGTCCGCCTACCACGATCAACGCGCGCCCTCCGATCCCGAAGGCCGCGAGTATCTCAATGGTCTCCACGCCAAAATCGCGCCGAAGCGCGAAGATATTTCCACCTGGTTTGATGTCCTCGATGTGGACGACTATGTGAGCTACGGCGGCAAGGCCTGAGCTAAGAAAGTTTTGGGTAGGGACGCTGTGTAACGGCGTCCCTGCCCGCGTAATAGCGGGCGGAACGAATGAAATCTACGATGTTGATCCCGTCTCACGTTGCGCCGCTTAAGGCGACGCGGGCAGCGTAAGCGCGCCGTCCCTGCCGTATTATTGCGCCTGTGATGGCGTGGCGGTCTGTTCGGTCGATGCAGCTGGCGCGGTTTTATAAGCCTCGATGCTTTCGATCCGATGATGGTGCTTGGCGCCGTGGATATCAAATTCCACTTCGTCGCCGACCTTGCGGTTCAGCAACGCCTGGGCAATCGGCGTCATATAGCTGACAATTCCCTTGTCCGGGTCCGAATCCCACGCGCCGAGAATCGTGAAGATTTCCTTCTGGCCGGTGGCATTATTCGTGGTGCGGACAATCGTGCCGATGCTCACCGTGTCCGTTTTGGCGTTTGAAAAATCCGTGCCGCGCGCGCGCACGAGTTGATTTTCCATTTCGTCCTTGGCGCGCATCAATTGCTTCTGCATTTCCTTCGCCGCCTTGTATTCGTGATTTTCGCGCAAGTCACCGTAGCTGCGGGCAATCGCGATCTCCTCGCGGTTCGCCGGCATTTTCTTATGCACCAACTCGGCATACTCCTCACGGCGCCGCTCGAGGCTCTCCCAGGAGACCACCAGGGTCGTGTCCTGCTTGGTCTCGCCGCCGCTGATGAGCGATTGCACAGCCGGATGGCTCTTTACAATGCGCGCGAGCAACGAGCGCTTGTCCATGTCGTCGAACACAGGCGAGAGCTGCAAGGCGCGCGTCAAATCCTTGATCACTTCCAGTTCCGCCGCCGCGGTCAATTCCGGCAGCAAATCCTGGTCGTCCATCAGATACTCGCGCAAGCGATTGGAGCGCTTCTCATTGAATTGATCGCGTTCCATCGAGGTCAGCATCGCGCGGAACACTTCCGGCCCGAGGATATCGGCAAACGTATCGGTTCGTTCCTTCGCGAGCCAGAGCAACAACTCACTGCTCGCAAGGTGTTGCGAAATCAAGCGCGCAAGGGTCTCCT
>DASZPR010000348.1:0-3501 GCA_035550235.1 Verrucomicrobiia bacterium
TCCCCCTCCTTCAGAAAACTGACGGTCATCAGGATGGGCGCGAGAACATTGTTCAAATCGTGCGCCAGGCCGCTGGCGAGCGTGCCGATGCTTTCGAGCCGCTGCGCGCGGAGCAATTGGGCTTCGAGTTTTTTCTTTTCCGTGATGTCGGTGTTGACGACGAGGATCGCGCGCGGCGTCCCTTTGCGTTCGTTCACCACCGTCCAACGGCTTTGAATAATCAACTCCTTGCCGTCGCGCCGTTTTTGATGCAGTTCGCCCTCCCATTGGCCGGTGGTGCGCACTGCTTCAAGAGCTTTGGCCCATTGGGCGGTCATGCCGGAAGCGAGCAGTTCCGCGGCCGTTTTGCCCCGCACTTCCATCATCGTCCAGCCATACAACCGTTGCGCGCCGTCGTTCCAATACAAAATGCGGTCTGAAAAATCCCGCACATAAATGGCGTCCTGCGTGACGTCCAGCAACGCGGCCTGGGAGCGGATTTGCTCATCGGCGCGGACGGTGTGCGTGATATCGTCCATGCACAACAAAACGCGCGCCACCCCATCGACCTGGATTCGTTCCGTCGAAACGAGCAGGATGGCGTCTTCCCATTCGCCGTTCGGGCGCAGGACGGATTGCTTGACGCGGATGCGTTGACTGCCTTTGCCGCTGCTGAACGCCTCGGCCACCGACCGTTGCAAGTCGCATTTCGAGCATCGATTCGCGCCGCCGCATTCAACGCCCTTGACCGAGCAGTCGTGGCACTTCAGGAATTTGCCAATGCGCAGCGAAGCCAATTGCTCCTTGGAGACACCGAGGAATTCCGCCGCGGCGCGATTGGCCCGGACGAGCCGCAGTTGCTCGTCGAACAGGCACAGAATGTTCGGCGCGTGATCGTAAACCGCGGCAAGTTCGGCTTCGCCGCGCCGGACGGCGTCGCGGGCCTGGAGGCGATCGAAGAGAGTCGCGAGAAAATTGGCCAGGCTCGTGGCCTGCTTCACCGTGCGGGGTTCCACATCCACCCGGTCCCGGTGCGCGAGGCTGAGCGTGCCGAGGACCTTGCCGTTGGGCCGGATGGGAAGACACACGACGGTTTCCATTCCCAATTGGCGGAGAATCGGCGCGGAATTTTCCCGGCAACGCGCCGCCTCGGTTTCCACCAGCGTTTTTCCCGTATACGCCACCCGGCCAGAGAGCGTGACGTCCATCGGGATTTCAAACGGTTGGGGCAGGCCACTGAGGTCGATGCCGTGAACGCCGCGATACACCATCACGGAGCGATCAAAATCACACAGCTCAATCGCGACCATCGGAAACCCGGTCATCTCGCTGGCTTCCCGAGCGATGGTATCGAACAGCGTCTGCTCGTGGGCGTCCGCGAGCATGACTTCGGAGATGCGCTGAAAAGCAGTGAGCTGGCGGTTGCGCCATAGCAATTCCGCCTCGCGCGCTTCGGCCGGTTCGAGACCGGTGGTAGCGCTCGGTATAGGTTTAATCTCGCTCATTCGTCCTTAAAGGACCTTTGGGTAAAGAATATCCTTAGATATCGTTATTTATCTTTCGACGGAATCACGCGAGACTTGAATGATATTAGGATTTCGTCTTAAGTTTGTCCTCGCGCAGTCGATAGCAAGCTGGCGAGCCGGCTTTTCACGAACCCAAAGGCTTTCGTGCGCAAGTTGGGGAGCGTGCACTTATGACAGCTTACGAACTCGTCGCCAAAGTCAAAAATCTGCCGCCGATCTCTCAGGCGGCACTGCAACTCGTCAATCTTTTAGACGAGCCGGCCGTGAGCAACGAGGACGTTGTGCAAGTGCTCAAGTACGACAATGTCCTGACCGCGAAGCTGTTACGCGCATGCAACTCTCCCTATTTCGGCCTGGAAGAACCCGTTTCCTCAGTCGATCAGGCCGTTCTAATTCTGGGCCATCATCAAATCCTTCACATCGTTCTCACGCTTGCATTCGGCGGCGCCATGGCGGTGCCTTTGGCTGGTTATGCCGTGGAATCGAACGAACTTTGGCGGCATTCCCTGACGGCGGCCACCGCGGCGGAATACGTCGTGAACAACGGAATCGATATCAACGTGGATTCCCATGTGGCATTTACGGTCGGGTTGTTGCATGACATCGGCAAACTGGTGTTGGGCCAGGTGTTGACGCCGGAACATCAAAAGAGCATTCGGGCATTAACTGAAGATAAGAAGAGTGCCCGGTGGGAAGCGGAAAGGGTGGTTCTGGGAACGGACCATGCGGAAGTTGGCGGCGCGCTGTTGCGCGCGTGGAATTTGCCCGAGGACATTATTGAAGGTGTGGGAAATCATCACCAGCCGGTGGTCGATCCGAAACCGAAGCTCTCGGCTGTCTCGCACCTCGCGAACTGCCTCGCGCATCGCGTGAGCCTCGCGCCGGAATTGGAAACCTACGCAACGTTTGTCGATTTAAAAGTGGCGGAGACATTCAGCCTCACACCCGCGCGCATTGAAAGCCTGACGGACGAAGTGCGGAATTCCTGCGACCGGGTGGACCAACTGATGGGCATTGGCTGAGCATAGTAGCACGGGCGCCCCGCCGTGCGACCAGAGCCTGTATCAAATATCGATCTCGCTGCGATTGGTAGGGCGCGTCACTCCGTGCGCGCCGTCGTCTGGCTGAAACCCAACAGCGCGCACTGAGCTACGCGTCCCACCTCACGCTCTAAATTAGAACCTTCAGTTTCTCCATTACCTGGCTGACGCTAATCATCTTCAATCCCGCGGGATGTTTGAGAACAATTACCTGGTTTTGCGGCGGACGCCAGATTTCCTCCAGCGTATTTCCCCAGAGCACAATTCCCGGCAACCCCAGCGCGGCGGCCAGATGCGAGATTCCGGAATCGTGGCCAATGAACGCGGCGCACGGTTGTATCTGCCGCGCCAGGTCAGTCAGTGGCAGGCTCTGCGCGACCTTGGTCCGCGTGATGGGCAGCGCGGCAGCGAGGCGTTGCAACCGTTCGCCTTCCGCTTCGCCGCCAATCAGCAACAGGTTTAAATTGGTTTCCTGGACCAGATGCTGCAGGAGGTCAGCCCATTTGTTCTCCGGCCAATTTTTCTTTTCACTGCCGCTGCCCGGATGCAGCGCGAGGGTCGGGGCGCCCCGCGAATTGGATTTTTCCTCACTTCGGGAACCGACTTTCAACTGCGGCACATGGTCCGCATCGAAAATTGCGAAGCGCTCCAACGGGCGCAAATAAACCTTCGTGGCGTGGACTCGTTCGGATTCGTTGGGCCGATAAGGGCCCACCACGAATTGCGCGGTCGAGCAGCGCGCGACGTTCGTTCTGAAAATATCGTCCGGGTCGTAGAGATAGGAAAGGATGATGTCGAACTCGGAGAAGTAATCTACCAGGTCGTCAGCCAGGATGCCGCTGCGGGCGAAAAATCCCGCCAAAGCGCGGGCTTCGATGGATTGCACGCGGTCAACCAGGCCGCCCGCCTCAGCCAGTTGAATGATGTGCGGGTAGCCAAGCACTTCGAGATGGGCA
>DASZPR010000349.1:0-3359 GCA_035550235.1 Verrucomicrobiia bacterium
AGTGAACTCCTCGTCGGTCCGCGGGGATCCAAGTCATCATCCAGGATGCGAATCAACGCCTGCGAGTCGATGGGATCCAGACGCGGCTGCGAGACCGCCGTGGACTCCGACGGATCGAGTTGCGGATTGAAGAGGACGATCGAAAAATCACGGTTATGATTCGCTCGGCCAAAGTCGTCGAAGACTGGGATGACAAGCGTTTTGCTCATTTCAAAATCGTTAAACGTCAGCGTGCCGGAAATCGACTGGTAGTCAACGGTCGTGCCCCCGATGGTCGCTGACCCAATGGCCGCAGTATCACCGGCGAGCGCAATCGGCGCGCCATCGGGAACAAGGACGCCATTGACCGCGTCCCAGTGATAATGATCATGAATACTATCACCATCCACAGTGCTATAGCCAACCGTCACACGGCCGACTGAGCCCGCCACACGTGTGATCGTCACCAGCACACCCCCAGCTTCATAATTATAGACCGTATGTCTAACCGAGTTGTATTGATCGGCATTGACGAGGCCGCCACGCAAACCAAACTCTTCGGATTCCGCCGCCTGATATAACAACATGCCCGGATAGCCCGAACCATTGCCTGTGCCGATAGTGATGCCGCCTCCGATAATACCACTGTTATTCTTGCTCGGAATGCCGGAAGTGAAATCACGAAGTTCACCTGCAAACTTGAAGACACCTGAGGAATGGTAACCCCAACTGAGTTTAAACTGTCCCGCGCCCCCACTTTTGCCATCCACGGCGAAATAATACGTTACCCCGGCTTTCGCATTAAAACGCAAGCCACTGGCGCCACTACCGCTCGCGGAAACTTGCGGCAGGCCTGAAAACGGCTGATAGAACTGAAACGAAGCGGCGCCGATATTCAACGGTGGGATCGGGAAATTGGTAATGGTCAACACGTTCGGAGGAGGCGGAATGTTCGTGCTATCGGCCATCTCACCGGCGTAAGTAATTTGCCCGGCCTGGCCCACACCTGGCGCCGAGTACGTCGGATACAAATCATCGTTCGCCGCAACCTGACTCAGCGTCGATACGGAATTGCCGTTGTAAACCGCCAATACGGTGTCGAAGTCGCTGCCAATCGTGTCCATCTGGACTTCACCATCTGCGGGAGCCACCCATTTATACCACAGGGAATGGCTGGGAGCGAAACCAGCATGTGAAGGCTCACCCGGTTCCGCCGTGGCGGCGATATTGTTGTCCGTTATGGCATTCCACAATGTGGTATTACTGAGCGCAGTCGCGCCGGTGAAACTGTCATTGACCGGAAGCGGGTTCAGATTCCAGTTGAGCCGGATGAAGCCGGAAGCGCCCTGGAAACCATTGACGCTGATTTGTAAAATCTCGCCTGCGGAAACCTGGAGACTTACCTGGCTGGTCCGCTTCGCGAGATAATCATCATTCTCGAAACGCGAAAAGAACGTCGGGGTGTTGGTGCCCAGATAGACATCCAACAGCGTGTCAAACGTACTTCCTTCCGTGTCAAACGTCACCACGCCGTCCGACGGCGCTGTCCACGTGTACCACATCGAGTTGGTTCCAAACAACGAGACTCCACCAAAACCGCCGCCAGCGGTTTCAAAAGCTTCCGCAGTGGCGAATAAATTGAAATCAAAAATGGATCCGGAAGTTCCGCTGAGAACAGTCGCCTGCGCGCGAGTGTCATTGGCGCCGCCAGCGGTGGGAGCATTCGTCTGCCAATTCAAGGTGAAATTGCCCTGGACTCCGTTGGAACCATCAACCGCAATATAAAACACCGTGCCACTGGGAGCGGGAAAACTTACCTGGCTGGCGCCACCTCCGCCGGAATTATCATCCTGCGCGACCAGAGTCAGATGGTCGACACTGCTGCCGACATACACTCCCAGAAGCGTGTCAATGCCGCTGCCGATGGTGTCAAAAGTCGCAACGCAATCACCCGGAGAGGTCCAACTGTACCAGACCGAAGCGCCGCCGGCATTGGTAACGATCAATGGCTCGCCGACCTCGCGGCTGGCGCCGGTGTTGTCGCCAGCCAAAGTGCCGGGAAGAGGAAAAACATCAAGAGAGGTGGCGGCTGTGAAATTGTCATTAGCGGGTTGGGCAATCACCGCGCCCACGCTCAGCGCCGTCAGCGCCAGCACGCCAATGAGTCTCCGCCAACTAGAAACGAAAACATGATCTCGCAATCTACGCATATACACCTTCTGACTATTTTCTAGCACCAAGCCCCGCCGGCTGTCGCCAGCAGAGCTGAAATTTACCGTCACTCGGGAGCGAGTTTTGCTGGGGCTCCGCTTAGTTCGCGGGGACCAGGTAAACCTTGCCGCCTTGGTTTTTATTCGCGTTCAGGAAAAATCCGCCGCCCATGCCGCTCTTTTCCAAAAGCGCTCCCTGGAACGAAAGTTTCTGGCTGCTGTTAGGGTCAACAACACTGCCGCTAAACAATCCATTCTTGGCATCAATGGACAAGGTCAGGGAATTATCCCCGTTTTTGCCGGCCTTTCCGGAAATAGTCACGCTGTTAGTCAGCGGGGAAGCGAGTTGCGGCCCGGTGAGGACGATGGTCTTTTGAGTTCCCGCCGGTGGCGTGGCCAGTTCCGAACCGGTCGCATCCAACTCATTGGTCAAGCCATTCGGATAGAGTGAATTTTGATTGGCCGGCACAATCCAAATCGCAGAACCGCCAATGTCCGAAGTGCCATTGGTCAATTGCAACCAGCCGATCAACGAACCGTTGCCGCCATAAGTCGAGGAATACAAAGGCCACACGCCGTTTTGAGATAGCGCGCTCTTCTGGCTCACTTTGCCGCCGTCGGATACCACGCCGCTCCACTGGATGCCGCCGTTCTTGCTGAGCGTCATCGTGCCGAAGCTGTCACCGGAATCGGTGGTGGTAGAGTTCGTTTCGTTAACAGACAACACCAGTGAATGTTTGCCCACGCCGAACATGGAGGCGTTCTTCACAGAATTGAACGCGAGCAGTTGAGCGGTCCAGCCGTTTCCAGAAACCTCGCCGGTAATCTGATCGTTGTTCACGAGATGCAGGGTCACCGTAAAGGGCACCGGTTTTTTACCAGCGAGGGAAGGAGGGATAGTCACGTTGCCGTTGACATCAAAAGCTTTCGAGAACGAATAGGTGCTGTTGCCAAGCTGGATCTTGGCGCTGAATGTCCCTTTGCCATTCAATTTGGCGGTAAAGAAACCGGAAGTGGACGGTTTGACTCCATTGGTTTCATAGAACAAACCATTGTAGGAACCTTGCGCCAGGGCGAATGAAACACCGCTGCCGGAACCACTCTGCTGCTGCGGGAACGTCAAGATTCCCGGCGAGTGCTGGCTACCGCTACCACCGCCACCATTCCCGC
>DASZPR010000350.1:0-3628 GCA_035550235.1 Verrucomicrobiia bacterium
CGACCAGGGGCGGAAGGATATTCGCACAGTCGCGCCGGTGCGGATTCAATCAGTGACACAAACCGGGAAGACCTTCGAGCGGCCCGAGAAATTCTCACTGGAGAAACGGCTGCGCGACAGCTTCGGCGTGCACTCGGGTGAAGGTGAATTTGACGTGGTGATCCAATTCAACGACCGAGTGGCGGATTTGGTTCGCGAGAAGAAGTGGCACGAATCGCAGCAGTTGCGCGAGTTGAAAGGCGGCGGCGCGGAATTGAAGTTGAAACTTTCGAGCCTGCTGGAAATTGAGCGTTGGGTGCTGAGCTGGGGTGGCGATGCGAAGGTTTTGAAACCGAAAGAACTGGCGGATTCTGTCCGGCAGGCAGCGGAAAAGATTTTGAAGGGGTAGGAGCGCCGAGTATTTGCTCGGTGAGATTTTCAATATTGACAACCTGCCGAGTTGGGGCCGGCGTTTCACTGCGGAGGTGCTTTGCCTATCGCGAATAACTCAACCCGATGACTCCCGCGACCGCCAAAATTCCCCCCAAGCCCGTGCGCCAGGTGATGCGATCGCCTTCCAAGTAATGGGCGAGCGGCATCACCGCGAGCGGCGTGGTGGCGACAATGGGCAGCACAATGGAGGTTTTCTCGGTCATCAACGCCCATTGATAACAACTCACGCCGAACGCCGGGCCGGCCATCGCATTGGCCGCGACCCAACGCCAGCCGCGGCGCCAATCATTTCGGCCGTCATGCACGGATTTGTGCGCGATTCGCAAGTAACTCAGGAACAGCGCTGAGATGAGAATGCCGCCGAGAATGCGTTGATAGGCGGCGTTGATGCCATCGGTCACGGTGTGGAACTGATGTCCGGCGTTTGCGGAAACTTCGTAGGCTTTCCGGCTGATGACGGCGGCGCTGCCTTGGCAAAAGCCCGAAAGGACGCCGAATAGAGTTCCCGCGAGGAGGCCCTGCGTGGGCTGGGCTTCGCTTTTTGAAGGGATAAGCGCGATTGCAACGCCCGCCAGAATCACTGCACCGCAAATCGCCTGAGCCACTGTTGGGGAGTGATGCAGCCAGAGCCATTCAATCAATGCGCCGAACGGTGCGGCGAGGCATTGGATTAAAACGATCGTGCGCCGCGCGCCGATGCGGGGGTAGGCCTGGAACATTGAGAGATCCCCAATGCCGAAGCCCACGCAACCGCTGAGAAATAGAATTGGAAAGGCCGCGCCGTGCAGACCGAATCCAAACAGGTGCGAAAATGTGCCGAGCACCGAGGCGGCAAACAGGAGTCGAACAATATTTGCCTGCGTGCCGCTGATATAGTGCGAGAGGCGCCGCCCGGTGATGGCGGAGAGCGAGAAAAGAATGGTCGCTAGAAAAGCGGGCAGCACGCGCGCAGTGTGGAGATAGTGCGGGCGAGTTCAATATCAGAAATACACCGGCCAAGCTAAATCCGCACACCGAAGACCTAAATTTCGAGCTCTTATGGTGAGGTCGGGGGCGCAGCGGCAGTTCGGCAAAACCCCCAGGCTCCGGCTGTCCCAAAGCGGCGTCGCGCCTCGCTTGCCGCCGCAGCCCAAAGTTTATTTGTCGGCAATTTTAAATTTGGGGCATTGGCCGAGGAACTTCAGCGGGTTTTGAAACACGACTTTGTCGATCGCTTCGGCGGTGTGACCGCGCTTTTTCATTTCCAACGCCGTCTTCGGCACGGCGAGCGGATCGCTTACGCCCCAATCGCACGCGCAATTCATCCAGACGCGTTCGTTGCCGTAAACCTCCACCATATCCACGGCGCGCGGCGGCGAGCATTTGGACTCGGGATAAAGCGTCATGCCCGCCCACATGCCGGCGTCCAGCACGAGCTTCACCGTATGTTCCTCGACGTGGTCAATGATGACGCGTTCGGGCTGGATGTTTTTGTGGCTTTTGATGACGTCGAGAATCAGCCGGGTGCCTTTGAGTTTGTCCTCAAGGTGCGGCGTATGAACGAGAATTAATTGATTATGTTGCGCGGCGAGGTCGACGTGCATTTCGAGCACGCGCATTTCGTTGCGCGAATTTTTATTCAAACCGATTTCGCCGATGCCGAGGACGTTGGGGCGATCGAGAAATTTTGGAATCAGCGTGATGACGTCCTCGGCGAGTTTCACGTCTTCGGATTCTTTCGGGTTGATGCAGAGCCAGGAAAAATGCGGCAGGCCGAATTTCGCGGCGCGTTTCGGCTCGTGCTCGGTGAGCTGGCAAAAGTAATCGTAAAACCCATCCGCCGAACTGCGATCAAAGCCGGCCCAAAACGCGGGTTCACACACGGCGGCGCAACCGGCGAGGGTCATCTTGGTGTAGTCATCCGTGGTGCGGCTGACCATGTGGGCGTGGGGTTCGATGTAGCGCATCGGAAAGTTGAGAGAAATTTGTGTTGAGAGTTGAGAGTCAGAAAAAGCCGAGGGAACGGCGCAGGCCGCTTAACATGCGGCTTTGTTCTTCGGCGGCAGCATAGAGAGCCTGGCGGTTTTCTTCCGAAAGATAGTTTTGCCGTTGAGCGATGAAGGATTGAGAGACGACTTCGAAAATTGAGCCGGTTGCAATTTCCAGGAAACGGGCGTAGTCGTCTTTCGAGTGGCGAGATGTTCCTTCGGCGATGTTGGATGAAATTGAAACGGCGGCTCTGCGCATTTGATTGGTGAGGCCAAAACGTTCGTCGTCCGGAAATGTTTTGGTCAGGCGATAAACGCAATCGGCGAAATCGATGGATTTTTTCCAAACCTCGAGTTTTTCGAAGTTAAACATAGGATTTAGGGTGGAATGTTTTCTCTCAACTCTCAACACAAACTCCTCTCAACTTTATTCCGGATAGGCTCCGCAGGCGGCTTTGGTGGTGGCTGCTGGTATTGGTTCGGTGGTTGGGTCGCTGAAGGTGAGTAGAACCTGTTTTGCTTTATCACGATTTGAACCGCTTAGTTCCTTTATCGCTGTGCGAAGCGCTTTCATGCGGAAATCTTCGGGGCCGTCGGCGCGTTCCACGCGGTCCAGAAATGCAGCGAGGTCGATCAACTTGCTGCGCGCGTCCATGAAATAAAGGTCGAGCACCTGCTGTCGTGTCATAATCTTGTTGGCGCACTATAACCGGTTTTTGAGCGGTCACAAGACGTGTTGAGACTGACGTGCTGCGCATTCCGTGTTCCGCGCTCCGTGGTTTCCGTTATTGGCATGAGTTCATCCATCGGATCACTTGATCCGCGGAGGCGTTGGCCGCGGTGCTGAGGACGTTGTGGTCAGCGCGCCAGTTGATTTTGTATTCGCGCAGGGCCGGGCAGTTGCGGCGCAACCAGAAGCGGACGAAAAACCACGGTACGATGGGATCGAGCACGCCGGTGAGGGCGAAAATCGGGATCCGGGTGGCTTTGGCGATGTGGCGGAAATCGCTGGCGGCAATGAGCCGCAGCCGATGCACCGCGGCCTGACGATCCAGTTCTGTCCGGCGCGCGATAAATTCCTGGATACTCGCACCGGTTTCCGGCGAGCGACGATACCGGTAGCGCGCAATCTTCGCGTAACCGAACATGATGCGGGTCAGCAGCGAGAGCGGAATGTCGCGACCGATCTTTTCGGCCAGACGAACTCCAGCGTAAACGGGATGGCGCAC
>DASZPR010000351.1:0-5489 GCA_035550235.1 Verrucomicrobiia bacterium
GAACCTGATTGATTACGCGACGCCCGGCAAAGTGGCGGCGTTCATCGCGGAATCCATCCAGGGCGTGGGTGGGTTCGTGGAGTTTCCGCAAGGCTACCTCAAGAATGTTTACGAGCACGTCCATGCCGCCGGCGGTGTGTGCATTGCGGATGAAGTGCAGACCGGCTTCGGCCGCACCGGCACGCATTTTTGGGGATTCGAAACCCAGGGCGTGATTCCGGACATCGTCACGATGGCAAAAGGCATCGGCAACGGAGCCCCGCTCGCGGCAGTCGTCACGACGCCCAAGATCGCGCAATCGCTCCTGGGCAAAGTTCATTTCAACACGTTCGGCGGCAATCCGGTTGTGAGCGCCATCGGCAAGGCCGTGCTGGAAGTCATCGAAAAAGAAAACCTTCAGGCGAACGCGCTGCAAATGGGCAATTACATTTTGGCCGGGCTGAACAAGCTGAAGGAGAAACACAAAATCATCGGCGACGTGCGCGGCAAGGGATTGATGCTCGGCATCGAGATGGTGAAAGATCGCGCCACCAAAGCGCCCGCAAGCGCCGAATGCGCGCAAGTGGTGGAGACCGCCAAGGACCTCGGCCTGCTGCTGGGCAAAGGCGGTCTGTGGGGCCAGACGATTCGTTTCGCTCCGCCCATGTGCATCACCAAAGCTGACGCGGATTTTCTGCTGGCGGTTTTGGATGAAGCCTTCGCCAGTGTATGACCGGAACATTCCTTCAAAACAAAAATGCCGATCGATTTCCGGAACCAACGCAAAACCGAATTTCGTCTCCTCTCCGCCGCGGAGCGGGGGAGAGGGCCGGAGTGAGGTGGTGCTTAGGGTTCAGGAAAAACTGTAAATTATGACCGCTGCTGACATAAAAGAATGGGTTGAGTTGATCTTGCGCTGGGCACACGTGTTCGCCGCCATCATGTGGGTCGGCGCCACGTTTTATTTCACCTGGCTCGACGGGCGATTCACTGAACTCGAAGAAGACTCAAAGAAAAACCCCGGCAAGGAAAAGGAAAAATACGTCTGGATGGTGCACAGCGGTGGATTTTACCTCGTCGAAAAACAAAAGAACCCTCAGTTGCTCGCGCAAACGCTCCATTGGTTCAAGTGGGAAGCCGCCACGACCTGGCTCACCGGATTCCTTTTGTTCGGCTACATGTATTACGATCACGGGCTGCTCGTGAATTTCGAGGATTCACCGCTCAGCAAGGGAGCATCAATCGGGCTCAGCCTCGGTATGATCGCTGTCGGCTGGGTTGTTTACGATGTGCTCTGGAAATTTTGCCGGAAGGACATTCTCGGAATTTTCATTTCTTACGCGCTCATCGTGGCGGCCGCTTATGTCTCCTGCCATTACTTCAGCGGACGCGGAGCGTATCTGCAACTCGGCGCGATCTTCGGCACCATCATGGCCGCAAATGTCTGGATGCGCATCCTCCCCGCGCAACGCCGCATGGTCGCCGCACTGCGCGCCGGCACGCCGCCGAATCTCGAAGAAGGCGCGCGCGCCAAGACGCGTTCCAAGCACAATACCTTCATCGTCATTCCGGTCGTGTTTATCATGATCAGCAACCATTATCCGAGCACCTACGGCAGCCCGCACAACTGGATCATTCTGTCTGCCATCGTGATTGTTGGCTGGATCGCCGCAAAAATCATCCGCCGCGCCTGATCTCGTAGCCGCCGGCGTAAGGAGGCGGAAACGTCTCACTTGCCCTCGTCGTAACGGTCGCGTAAAAATGCGTGCAACAACCGAACCGTTTCGCCCGTCCCATGCGTCACTTGCTCTCTAACATTCTGCCCATGAAAAAAATCATCGCGGTGATCGTTCTTCTGGCCGGGTTCGCGGCCGTGGCGGCGGAATCCCCTCGCGAGCGCCTCTTGATGGATTTCAACTGGCGTTTTCGCTTGGGCGATGCCCCGGACGCTGGCTCGATTTTCGATTACCCCGAAGTGAAGGACCTTGCGAAAACGCACCTGAACGAAATCGGCCTCGGCGCAACTCTGATTACCAATCTCCCGGATCCATTCGAAGTCAATCTGGGCGCGAATGTCTCGTATACGAAACCCGCCTTCGATGACAGCCGCTGGCGCAAGCTGGACTTGCCGCACGATTGGGCCGTCGAACTTCCCTTCGCCACCAATGCCGATTTCCATCACGGATTCAAAATGATCGGTGCAGGTTTTCCCGAAAACAACATCGGCTGGTACCGCCGTGAATTTATTTTGCCCGCCGCCGACGATGGAAAAAAACTTTGGATTGCCTTCGACGGCGTTTATCGCGATTCGATCGTCTGGCTCAATGGCCATTGTCTCGGCCGCAATCCGAGCGGTTACAGCAGTTTTCGCTACGACATCAGCAAGCTCGCGATTTGCGGTGGAAAAAACGTGCTCGTCGTCCGCGTGGATGCCTCGCGGTTTGAAGGCTGGTTTTATGAAGGCGCGGGAATCTATCGGCACGTCTGGCTGGAAAAAACCTCGCCGCTCTACATCGAGCCGGACGGCCTTTTCGTCTGGAGCAAATTTTCAAACAATGTCCCGGGCGATACCGCCGTCATCCATGTCCAGGCGCACATAATCAATTACCAAAGCACTGCCACGAATCTGACTGTGCGCTGTCAAATCATCGCCCCCGATGGCTTGGAGGTTGGAAGCTTTGAAAATCAAACGAACATGTTGGATTATTCGAAGAAAACCCTCGAACTCTCCACGGTCATTGGCTCCGTGCGAGCGGCAGTGCGAAAGGTTCCGCTCGCGTCCACCGGGCTGAATCTCTCAATGACACAAAGACAGCCGCAATACAGTCCACTGCCCACGACGCAAGGGTTGGGCCTTTGGTCTCCGGAATCGCCTAATCTCTACAAACTTATCACCACAATTGAGAGTGGGGGAAAAATAATGGACCGCGTGGAGACGGAATTCGGCCTGCGCACCATCGCGTTTGATCCTGCGAGAGGATTTTTGCTCAACGGCAAACCCTATGTCATCAAGGGCACGTGCAATCACCAGGACCACGCGGGAATGGGCACTGCCCTGCCGGATGCGCTGCAATATTTTCGTGTGAAAAAATTGAAGGAGATGGGCAGCAACGCCCTTCGCACCTCGCACAATCCGCCCACGCCGGAATTGCTCGAAGCGTGCGATCGCCTCGGCATGCTGGTCATGGATGAAAACCGGCGCGTGGATGAAACGCCGCTGGTCATGGATGAATTGAGAGATTTGGTCGTGCGCGATCGCAATCATCCTTCCGTCTTCATCTGGTCGCTTGGCAATGAGGAGGGCAATTTGCAGGCCACGAACGCCGCAGCCCAGGCAGCGGCGGTGCGGCTCATCACTCCGATGCAGTCGTTAGTCCACGAGTTGGATTCCACGCGTCCGTGCACCATCGCCATGAACGGCAATTGGGGCATCGGTTTTTCCACGGTCATCGATGTGCAGGGATTCAACTATCGCACGCGCAATATCGACAAGTTCCGCGCCGACTTCCCCAGCAAACCAACCATCGGCACGGAAACCGCCAGCACCCGAACCACACGCGGAATTTACCTCGACGACAAACCACGCGGTTATGTCGCGGCTTACGGCGAAAACGGCGTGGAGAAAGCCTGGACGTGGTGGCCGTATTACGTAACGCATCCCTTCACGAGCGGCGGATTCGTGTGGACGGGCTTTGATTATCGCGGCGAGCCCACGCCCTATCGCTGGCCATGCATTAGCTCGCATTTCGGGCTGATGGATACCTGCGGCTTTCCCAAGGACCTCTATTACTATTACCAATCCTGGTGGACCGACAAGCCGGTCTTGCACCTCGCAACCGGTTGGGCCTCGCCGGATGGCGGGAAAACGAATCTCGTGCGTTGCTTCAGCAATTGCAAAACGGTCGAACTGTTTCTCGACGGCGTCAGCCTCGGCAAAAAAACCATGGCGCCCAATGAATATCTGGATTGGTATGTCAATCACGCCTCAACGATTTTGACCGCGAAAGGCTACGATGGGAAAAAGGTTGTCGCGGAAGTCAAAATCGAATCGGCCCGCGCGCCCGCCGCGGTCAAATTGAATCCGGACCGTTCCACCATAAACAGCAATGGCCGGGACTTGAGCATCGTTGACGTTTCCATCGTGGATGCCAAAGGCCGCGTGGTGCCGGATGCCGGCAACTTGCTTCGGTTCGAATTGAAAGGCCCCGGCAAAATCATCGGCGTCGGCAATGGCGACCCGAGCGATCACGAAGCCGACCGTGCCAGCGAACGCCGCGCCTTCAACGGTTACGCCCAAGTCATCGTGCAAGCCGCGCAAAACGACGGAATCATCGAACTCGTCGCCAATTCGCCCACCTTGAAATCCGCGCGGGTCAAAATCAAGACCAAGCCAGATAAGTCGCTGGCGGACGTGCTGCCGTAGCTTGGGATAATCTTGACGGGCGAGCAGGAGCGCGTTCAAATGCGCCAGACTCTAACCATCAACCCGAACCAATATGGCAGTCCCACAACTTCTCCCCACCACGGCGCAAAATGAAACCTTCGGCGGCGTCACCTATCACATCGAAGGTGAATTGGTGCCGGCGTTGCATATCGAATTGAGCAACACCGGAATTTATTTCGAGCACCATATTCTCCTTTGGAAAGATCCATCCGTGAACATCGTGTTGCATCCCATCAAAGGCGCATTCAAACGGATGCTCGCGGGAATGCCATTCATCGTGACCGGCGCCCAGGGCCCGGGCCGCATTGCCTTCAGCCGCGATGGAGCCGGGCACGTTTTCGGGCTGCATCTGGAACGCGGCATGGCCGTCGACGTCCGTGAGCATCAATGGCTCGCCGCCACCGATAATGTGGAATACACCTTCAGCCGTGTTCGGGGCGTTGCCAATATTTTGCTCGGCGGCACCGGTTTTTTCATCGACACCTTTTCCGCACCCGAGCGGGAAGGCATCCTTTGGCTGCATGGCTTCGGCAACGTCTTTGAAGTCACCCTCGCTCCCGGTGAACAAATTGATATCGAACCCGGCGGCTGGATTTACAAGGATCGCACCGTCCAGATGCAAACCATGTTCCAGAAACTTTCCACCGGCATCTTTGCCAGCGCGGGACAGATCTGCTGGAACCGGTTCACCGGCCCCGGAAAAATCGCGCTGCAATCCATGTATTACCACATGGAAGGCGGCGAGTAGGGATTTCATTCGCGCCAATGAGTCGAATTATTATCGTTGGCGGCGGTGCCGCGGGATTTTTTGCGGCGCTCGCCTGCGCCGACGCGAGTTTCACCGGCGAAATCCTCATTCTTGAAAAAACCGCACACTTTCTTTCCAAAGTAAAAATCTCCGGCGGCGGCCGCTGCAACGTCACGCACGCCTGCTTCAACGAACGCGAATTCGCCACGCGTTACCCGCGCGGCGAACGGGCGCTGATCGCGCCACTGAAACAATTCCAGGCCAGCGACACCGTCGCATGGTTTGAGGCACGCGGCGTTCAACTGAAAACCGAAAACG
>DASZPR010000352.1:0-4008 GCA_035550235.1 Verrucomicrobiia bacterium
AGTGGTGGTGTGGGTATTGGTGTCTGGTTTGTTTTTCATACCTTGGTGTAGCAACTGTTTTGCTCACCCGCCAATACCCATGTCATCTATCATCTGCCGCCCTTTCAGGGCTTGAGAATGGAGGATGAGAATGGTTTCTGCAAAGGGTTCGGTCGTGCGATGGTGGCCCCTACGACCGGGCACGATTTGGCACGACTGACGTTTATTACCAACGAGTTGCGCAAGGTGCGACTGACACGACGGGAACGAGTAGCGGGGACTCGGAATGCGGAACAGGGCAGGGGGTGCATCCCCGGGCGAACAGGTTGTAATAGGGTGGAACGGGGTCGACTTTAGGAGTTTAGGAAGGCTGAGTTTGTGAGTCGGCGTTCTGCGCGTGAGGTGCGTGTGGCCGCCAAACCAAAGTTGCTTCGTTCCCGTTTTCATCAACCCTTTCTTTCCTCCTTTCGCCGTTTGTTTATAACACGGGTGTCAAATCCGTTGGCGTTGCAGTTTTGGGAGATCCGCCTCCTTGCGTCGGCGGCTACGAAACAACGGTAGTGCCTCAATTTGAATTCCTCGGAGCGCGACCTTCAGTTCGCTTCAAGGTAACAAGGTTAACAGACGTGGGCTTTTCGATACGCTCGATCGTGTCACGCGGAAGCGGCCTGAAGGCCGCGCTCCATCAGGCCGGATTTGGAATAATTCGAATGGGGATTTTAGATTGGAGATTGTGGATTTCAGACGGTGGCTGGAATGGGGAAAAGACGATAGGATGGCCGCGCATCCATGAAACACACGCGACGAAGTTTTCTTCAATTCACCGGACTCGGCGGGGTCGCTTTGACTTCGCCGGGCATGGTGATGGTGGCCCGCGGCGAACCTTCGGCGAGAGCAGCGGAGAGAGTCAAACCATTTGAACTGGATGAAGTCACCATTGCCGAACTCCAGGCGCGGCAAGCTTCAGGAAAACTCTCGGCCGTGTCGTTGGTAAAAAAATATCGCGCGCGAATTAAGGAAATAGATCAGCGCGGGCCGTCGCTGCGAAGTGTGATTGAGTTGAACCCCGACGCGCTCGACATCGCCGCCGCATTGGACCACGAGCGCAAAACCAAAGGCCCGCGCGGCCCGATGCACGGCATCCCCGTGCTCATCAAGGACAACATCGACACGCACGACCGCATGACCACGACGGCAGGTTCGCTGGCGTTGGCGGGCTCCATTGCTCCGCGCGATGCTTTCCTGGTGGAACAATTGCGCGCCGCCGGAGCGGTTATTCTGGGCAAAACGAATCTCAGCGAGTGGGCGAACTTTCGCGGTGATCGCCCGACCAGCGGTTGGAGCGGACGCGGCGGACAAACGCACAATCCTTACGCGCTCGACCGCATCACCTCGGGTTCCAGCTCAGGCTCGGCGGTGGCGGTGGCGGCGAACCTTTGCGCGGTCGCAATCGGTACCGAAACGGACGGCTCCATCCTTTCGCCTTCGCGGATGAATGGCGTCGTGGGACTCAAGCCGACTGTCGGGTTGGTGAGCCGTTCGGGCATCATTCCCATTTCTCGCAGTCAGGACACCGCCGGGCCGATGGCGCGAACTGTTACCGATGTGGCCATTCTCCTTGGCGCCATGACCGGCGAAGACCCGCGTGACAGCGTCACCGCCGGGAGCGGGGCCAAGTCACAGCGCGATTACACGCAGTTCCTCAAGGCGGATGGTCTGCGTGGCGCGCGCATCGGGGTGGCGCGCCGGACTTTCAACGGCCACCCGGAAGTGGCGCCGTTGATGGAGCGATTGCTGGCAGAGATGAAAAACCGGGGCGCGGAGTTGGTGGATCCCGTCGACCTGCCGCCATACTCGTTTGGCGGGGCGGAAAACGAGGTCCTGCTTTACGAATTCAAGGCCGGGCTCAACGAATACCTTGCCGCGCTCGGCCCGAATGCGCCCGTACACACGCTCGCGGAAGTCATCGAGTTCAATAAAGCCCACGCGAAGGAAGAGATGCCGTGGTTCGGACAGGAGACTTTTCTGAAAGCGCAAGCCAAAGGCCCGCTCACCGAGCAAGCGTATCTCGATGCCCTGGCCAAATGCCGGCGTGGCGCGCGGGAAACGATGGATGCCCTGATGGATCGTCATCGACTTGATGCGATCTTTTGCTCCGGCGGCGGCCCGGCGGCGGTGTTGGATTATGTTTACGGCGAGGGTAACACGGGCGGGGGTGGCATGGCTAACGCCGCGGTGGCGGGTTACCCGAGTATTTCAATCCCGGCGGGATTTATTTTCGGTTTGCCGGTGGGCGTCTTTTTCCTCGGTCGCGGCTGGAGCGAGCCGACGTTGCTGCGCATTGCGTTCGCTTTCGAGCAGGCAACCAAAGCGCGGCGCGCCCCGCGGTTTTTGCCGACCATTTCACCCGGCTATTGACGCCGCATCGCCCACAAAGGCCATTGGCATCCCTTCGACGTTCGGCGTTCGATGTTTCCTTTCCCCATTCTATGCTGCTGTTGACACGACGCAGTCGGGCCCCGGCTCGAGGTAACCTAATTCCGCCAGCAATCCGTTTCCGATTTCGTGAATCATGGTCTGGTCTGCCTCGGACAATTTCCGCCATTTTCCGCGGGTGTCGACAATGGGTTGATTGACCTTCCAGCCGCGAAAATCGGGCTCGTTCCCGGATTCAGACGCGGGTTTCTCAATTTTCTGAGGGGACTTGTAATACTCTGTGATTCCCGGTTCGTATTCCTCGCCGACAAAGGCCAGGACTTCTCTCATCGTTTTTTCAAAATCTGAAATCAATGATTCATATTTCAGCATATGAACGTTGGGATGGTTCCAAAATTTCTTTCCTTCGCGGTTCCGTTTCACCCAATGTTGAATGCCGACTTCCAGGCTGCCATGGCGTTTTTGCAGGGAGCAGGCGACATCCCGACCGTCGCGAATGATGAGCAAAATTCGCGCGTTGGGCCGATGTTTCAAGATATTCTCGATATGCACGATGTGCTTGGGCGTTTTTTCCACCCAGCGCGTTTTTCCGTGCGCAATCGCCCAGCGATTGAATCTCCGCATCGCCGCAAGGAAGCGCCAGCGGCAATGCGCCGCAATCCGGCTTTCATGCGGCACCGCAAAAATTTTGGAATGAGCGCCGAGGATGACCAGCAGTAGCGAGGTGCCGCTATGGCCGCAGCCGACAATGAAAATGGGTTCGCCCTGGATTTTGGTTCCGCGAAAAAATTTATTTCGGAAATAAAAAAACCAGGTTTTGAATACGCCGGTGATACCAGTGAAACCATCCGTGGCACAATTTGCTCCAGATTTGTTGCTCTTACTCATGTTGTTTACGCCGTATCTCTTTTCGAAAAGAGGATTTGGAGTGGTTCCGAACTGGAGGGGCAGCATTCGTGCCAACCGTGAAGACCGATGTTTCCGATGGCAGGCATAAACTCCTGCCATTCAGCCGGAAAGCACCCCATCCGGACATGGGGTTCCCCCCGTTCTTGCAAATTCCCGGCGTTTCGGTTCTCCTGTCTTCAATACATGAAGCGATTTGAGCGTTTTCAAAAATACCGCGGCTGTTCGGCTGGGATGACCGCGGTCCTTTGGTTTTTTGATTTCGTTTCGGCTCGGCTACAGGGTTGGTTCAACCTGCTCAGTCGCCCAAGCCTCGCCAAAAACCAAAAGTCCTCGGGTCGAATTGGCCGGAGTGTATTTTCAAACGCTCTTGGCTGGATGCTGATCGCAGCTGCGTTGCCGGTCAGCCGGGTCGCGGCTTACGAATACGCCGATGTGACCCTGGATTATGTCGCTGCCAAGGCGCTGCAACGGGCGCAAAAGCCTTTTCATTCCCCGAAAGCCGATCTCCCGGATTTCCTGCGGGCGGATAAGCTGGATTACGATAAGTATCGCGAAATTGAGTTTCGCCACGAGGATGCGTTGTGGGCGAACGAACCGCTGCCGTTCCGGATTGAATTTTTCCATCCGGGTTATCTTTACCAGGAGCCGATTCATGTGAATGAATTCATGATGACGCGCGTCCAG
>DASZPR010000353.1:0-7612 GCA_035550235.1 Verrucomicrobiia bacterium
GGGCCGGATTTAGGGACGAATACGGTAGACGCGTCACAAGCGCGAGTCGTCCACCCCGAATTATCGACGACGCCGGCGAAGACGAACGCGCCATGAAATTAGTCGCACGGGCGTCCCCCGCCCGTGCCACGACATCTTCAAACCTGCTTCAACGCCTGATCCAGGTCAGCAATCAGGTCTTCCACGTCTTCCAGGCCCAATGCCAGACGGACGAGGTTGTCGGTGATGCCGAGGGCCTGGCGGAATTCGGGCGTATAATCGAAGAACGACATGACGGCCATTTGCGTCACGAGACTTTCGGAACCGCCAAGGCTCGGAGTGATGTGAAATAATTTCAACGCGTCGATGAACCGGCACGTCGCCTTATTATTTCCCTTCACCCGGATACTGACGACGCTGCCGTTGCCGCGCATTTGTTTTTTGGCGACAGCATGGTCCGGATGCGATTTCAAGCCGGGATAAAAAACCTTTTCCACCTTGGGATGGCTCTCCAGGAACCGCGCCACCGCGAGACCCGCTTTGTTATGATGCTCCATGCGCAGGCCAAAGGTCTTCAAACCGCGCTCAAGCAGGAAGCAAGTGTGCGGCCCGGGCGTGGCGCCCGCCATGCGTTCGAGCTTGTTCAAATCTTCCAGCAACGCGTGTTTGCCCAGCGCAACACCGGCAACGAGATCGTTGTGGCCGCCGAGATATTTGGTCGCGGAATGGATGACGATGTCCACACCCATTTCCAACGGCTTAATATTATATGGCGTAGCCAGCGTCGTATCGATGACTGTGAGAACCTTGTGGCGCTTGGCCACTTTCACGACGGCCGCCAAATCAATGACGCGCAAAAACGGATTCGTCGGCAACTCGGTGAAAATAATGTTGGTTGTCGGGCGAATGGCCTTTTCGATGGCGTCGGGATTCGGATCCACGAACGTCGAATCGATGCCGAATTTCGTCAGCCAGTTGTTCGCGAAATCGCGGGTCTGGCGATAGCAATCGCTCGTAAACACCACGTGGCCGCCTTTTTTGACATAAGCAAGCACCGTGAGGATGAGCGCGCTCATGCCGCTCGAGAAAGTGATGGCCCGCTCCGCACCTTCGATCGCCGCCAGCTTGCGCTCCACTTCCTGCTGTGTGGGATTGAAGTAACGGCCGTATTCATGCTCGCGAATAATGACGCCCTTGGCTTTCGCCTTCATGAATTCGTACACTTCGGTCGTGTTCTCGAAACTGTAATTCGAGGTCTGGACGATGGGCGTCGAAACCGCGTGATACGCCTTGCGGATTTTGCCGGTGCCGTGGATGGCGACCGTCGCCGGGCCCCACGCGGGCGCTTTGGCCTTGGGTTTTTTAGACATTGAAACGGCCTTTCTCCGCGAGGGCTTTGTTCAATGCCTCTTTCACCGCATCAAGGCGGGCCGGCAATTCAATCGGCTGGTTCGCGTAACGGCACGGGAACTCCATTTCTTTCTGATGATACTTCACTTTCATTTCAATAAACTTCAATCCATGCGCGGTCGAAATCACGACCACCTGCTCGGACTTGTCAATTTTTCCCGCCTTCAAAAGCTTGATCAAAACGGCCAGGGCCACGCCCGTGTGCGGGTCGTTGAACATCCCGGTGCGATCACCCAGCGCGGCGGCATCGGCCAATTCCTCCTCCGTCGCCTGCTCCACGATGCCGTTGAATTGTTTCAACGTGCGAATCGCTTTCTGAATGCTGACCGGGTTGCCGATTTGAATCGCGCTCGCCAAAGTCTTTTGCGCCTGGATGGGCTCGAACTTTTCGAAACCCGTCAGATACGAGCGATACAACGGATTCGCCCGCTCCGCCTGCGCCACCACAATGCGCGGCAGCTTGGTGATGAGGCCAAGGTCGCGCATCATGAGCAAGCCCTTGCCGAGCGCGGAGACATTGCCGAGATTGCCGCCCGGAATGATCATCACGTCGGGCACGTTCCAATCGAATTGCTGCACGATCTCAACGCCGACCGTCTTCTGCCCTTCGACGCGCAACGAATTCATGGAGTTCGCGAGGTAAAGCGTTTCGTCCTTGGTGATTTCCTGGACAAGGCGCATGCAGCCGTCGAAATCCGTGTCGAGATACAACACCAGCGAACCGTTGGAAACCGGCTGGATGAGTTGCGCCAATGAAATTTTCCCGCGCGGCAGTAGCACGATGGACGGTATACCCGCCGCCGCGCAATAAGTCGCGAGCGCGGCGGAAGTATCACCGGTGGAAGCGCACGCAACGGCTTTAATGGGCGCGCCTTCGGAAATCATTTGTTTCACCTGCGAGACCAACACCGTCATGCCGAGGTCTTTGAAAGAACCGCTGTGCGTGTTGCCGCAAAGTTTGACCCAGAGATTATCCACACCGACGACTTTGCCGAAACGTTCCGCCCAGAAAAGATTGGTGCCGCCTTCGTACAACGAGACGATGTTTTTGTCGGTGTCGATTTCCGGCAAAATCCATTCGTGCTTGCCCCAGACCCCGGAGCCATAAGGCCACTCGTTGCCTTTGTAACGCTTCTCAAAAAGTGCCTTCCACTCCGCGCCGCTATGCGTCGCGAGCGCTTTCATGTCGTGCTGGACTTCCAGCAGTGAATTGCAGCGTTTGCATTGGTACACGACGGAGTTGAGCGGATATTTTTCTCCGCACTCCGTATTAATACATTGGAACCAGGCTCGGTATGGCATCACAAAATTCTCCCGCGCCAAGCGCGTTTGGGACCGTTCACGGCCTACACAATGGAGGGAAATGAACTGCTTTTCAAGAAAACAGCTTGCGTGGCGGATGCGGCGGCAATTAAACAGCGGCGAAGATAAAGGCGATTAGGGGCTCTTTTATATTTTTTCAATGTGACTTATAGTCGGTAGCTTTTTTTTCCATTGTTTCCTAAACTCCCGGTGTCGGAGCCTATTAAGAATTTTTTAGGCAACAAGTAATGCAGGCTGACAAACAATTAAGAGCGTCGCTCAAGGAAGTTGAGGACCTCAAAGCGGCTCTGGATCAGCACGCCATCGTCGCCATCACGGACGCCCAGGGAAAAATCACTTACGTCAACGACAAGTTCTGCGCCATTTCAAAATATTCCCGTGAGGAATTGTTGGGGCAGGATCATCGCATCATCAATTCCGGCCATCATTCGAAGGAATTCATCCGGGATCTTTGGACGACCATTGGCCATGGCAAAACGTGGAAAGGTGAAATTAAAAACAAGGCGAAGGACGGTTCGTTTTATTGGGTGGATACGACGATCGTTCCTTTCCTGAATGAGGATGGCAAGCCCCGGCAGTATATAGCGATTCGGGCCGACATCACGGAGCGGAAACGCGCCGAAGCCGAAGTGGAGCGCCTCGCGTCATTTCCCCAGCGCAATCCCAATCCCATCATTGAATTTGATTTGGTCACCGGAAAAGTGGATTACGCCAATCCCGCAACTAGGCGTTTGATGCCCGATTTAACAACCTTGGGACTTCAACATCCCCTGATGCAGGGCCTGCAGGAAACCCATGAAACACTCCGCAAAGGACGAACTGAGTTTCTGCGGCGTGAGGTCCAGGTGGGAACATTGTTCTACGCCCAAACCATCACCTACCTGCCGGAAGCACAGCGATTGCGGATTTACAACGCGGACATCACGTCGCTCAAGCTGGCGGAAATGGCCGCGGCCCAATTGGCCGTCATTGTGCATAATTCGGACGATGCCATTATTGGAAAAACCCTGGACGGCATTGTCACGAGCTGGAATGAAGGCGCGAAAAAAATCTTTGGCTACACGGCGCAGGAAATGATTGGGCAACCGATTCTGAAGCTGATTCCGCCCGACCGGATCCATGAAGAAGCCGAAATTCTCAGCCGCATCCGCGACGGCGAAGCCGTGAGACACCTCGACACCGTACGCGTGCGGAAAGACGGGAGCATGGTCGATATTTCCGTTACGACTTCCGCCATCAAGAATGCCGAGGGAAAGATTGTGGGCGCCTCTAAAGTAGCGCGCGACATTACCGATCGTATCCAAGCCGAGGCCGCCTTGCGGGACAGCGAGGAGCGGTTTCGGACAATGGCCAATTCCATCCCACAACTCGCCTGGATTGCCCATGGAGACGGCTATATCTTTTGGTATAATCAACGATGGTACGAATACACCGGCGCCACGCCGAAGCAGATGGAAGGTTGGGGCTGGCAAAGCGTGCATGACCCGGTCGTGCTCCCGAAGGTCATGGAGAATTGGAAGCAGGCCATCGCTTCCGAACAGCAGTTCGAGATGGAATTCCCGCTGCGGGGCGCGGATGGCCAATTTCGCACCTTCCTCACGCGGGTGTGTCCGTTAAAAAATTCCGCCGGGCGCGTCGTGAACTGGTTCGGAACGAACACCGACGTGAACGAATTAAAACGCGCGGAGGAAAAAGTGCGCCTGTTGAATTCGGAACTGGAACAACGCGTCATCCAACGCACCGCCCAGCTCGAATCCGCCAACCGCGACCTCCAGTCCTTCAGTTTTTCCATCTCGCACGATTTGCGCGCACCGGTGCGGGCGATGGGCGGGTTTGCGAACATCCTCACCCGGGAATTCGGAAATGATATGCCCGCCGAAGCCCAGAACGCGCTTGAGCGCATCCGCGAAAACGCCGAGAAGATGCGCCTGCTCATCGAGGGCTTGCTGAACCTCGCAAATCTCGGGCGCCGGCAGTTGGGAAAAATCCCCGTTCAGCCGGCCGCCCTCGCCCATGCGGCCATGAAAGGGCTGCGCTCGGAACTGGACGACCGGCGCGTCGAGATTGAAATCGAGAATCTTCCCGCTTGCCAGGGCGACCCGGTATTGCTGGAGCAGGTTTTTGCCAATCTGCTCTCCAACGCGCTGAAATATTCCCGCCACCGCGACCCGGCGATGATCAAGGTAGGCTGCCGGCGCGAAAACAACGGGAATGTTTATTTTGTGCGGGACAACGGGGCGGGTTTCAACATGGAATACGCGTCCAAGCTGTTCGGCGTTTTCCAGCGCCTGCATCGCCTCGACGAATTTGAGGGAACCGGCGTGGGCCTGGCGATTGTAAAACGGATCATCGAGCGCCATGGCGGGCGCATCTGGGCGGAGGCGGCGCCGGAAAAAGGAGCGACATTTTACTTCACGTTGGACGGAGAACAATCTCAGTCAAACCAATAACGACATGAGCAAGCCACTCAAAATTCTGATCGTCGAGGATTCACAGGATGACGCCGACCTGATTGTTGCCGAACTGAAATATGCAGGTTTCACGCCCCAATGGAAACGCGTGGAAACCGAACGGGCTTTTCTCGAGGAATTAAAACAAGCGCCAGACATCATCCTCTCCGATTATTCCCTGCCCCAATTCAGCGGCCTGAAGGCGGCAACGCTTTTGCGCGCGAGCGGCCTGGAGATTCCTTTTATTCTGATTTCGGGAACCGTCGGCGAAGATGTGGCAGTGGAAGCCATGAAGCACGGCGCCACGGATTATTTGCTGAAAGACCGGATCGCCCGATTGGGGACCGCGGTGGAGCAGGCCCTGGAGCAAAAACGCCTGCGGGACGAGCGTAAGCGTTCAGACGAGGAAATTCGGAATCAATTGCAGGAGTTGCAACGCTGGCACGAAGCCATGCTCGGTCGCGAAGATCGCGTGCTGGATTTGAAAAAGGAAGTGAACGAATTGCTGACCCGCCAAAACCTTCCGCCGCGTTATCCCGAGATACCCTAAAAGTCCTCATGAAAGCCCCACTCCCGCCTGACGAGGCCGAGCGCCTCAAGATGCTTCGCCAATACTCCGTTCTCGACACGCCGCCCGAAGACGTGTTTGACGACTTTACCCAGCTTGCCTCCTACATTTGCCAGACCCCGATTGCCCTGATTTCGCTTGTGGACGAAGGGCGGCAATGGTTCAAGTCGAAGGTGGGAGTGGAGGTGACGGAAACCCCTCGTGAGATCGCCTTTTGCGCCCACACCATCCTGCAAAAAGACGAAGTGATGGAAGTGCGCGACGCAGAGGTGGATTCCCGTTTCAAAAGCAGCCCGCTGGTCACCTCCGATCCGCACGTGCGATTTTACGCCGGCGCACCCCTGGTATCGCCCGGCGGCCACGCCCTGGGCGCATTGTGTGTCATGGATCACACACCGCGTGAGCTGACTCCCAAACAACTGGCAAGCCTGCGTGCCTTGAGCCGGCACGTGGTTGCGGAGTTGGAACTACGCCGCCAGGCGCTCGCGTTGACCAATGAGGCTGCTGAGCGCAAACGCGCGGAGATGTTGCTCCAGGAGCAATTTGAACAACTGTCCGCCAGCAAACGCGAAACCGACCGACTCCTGAATCTGGCGCAAAAATCCCGCCGGGCGCTCCTCAGCGTCCTCGAGGATGAGAAAAAAAGCGCCCGCGAACTGCGCGAAAGCGAGGAGCGTTTCCGGCAACTCGCCGAAAACATCAATGAGGTTTTCTGGATCACCGATCTCGAAAAAAACCGGATGCTCTACATCAGCCCGGCCTACGAAAAAATCTGGGGCCGCACCTGCCAGAGCCTTTACGACCAACCTCAATCCTGGTTGGAAGCGATTCATCCGGAAGACCGCGATCGCATCCTGGACGCGGCTCTCACGCGCCAGCCCGGCGGCACTTACGACGAGGAATATCGCATTATCCGTCTGGACAAATCCACGCGCTGGATTCACGACCGCGCTTTTCCCATTCGCACTCCCGAAGGCAAGGTCAGTAGAATCGTCGGAGTCGCGCGCGACATCACGGAACAAAGAAAATTGGAGGAACAATTCCGGCAATCGCAAAAGATGGAAGCTTTCGGGCAACTGGCCGGCGGCGTCGCGCACGATTTCAACAACATCCTCGCCGTAATCCAAATGCAGGCAGGCATCCTCCGCACCGATTCCCTGACCGACATGCAAACGGAATTGGCGATCGAAATTGATAAATCCGCCCAGCGCGGCGCCAACCTGACGCGCCAATTGCTTCTCTTCAGCCGCCGTCAGACGATGCAACCGCGTTCCTTCAATTTGAGCGACGCGGTCACAAACATCACCAAAATGCTTCAGCGCATCTTGGGTGAAGACATCCACCTCCAGTACAAATATTCACCCCAGCCTCTCTTCATTCATGCGGACCCCGGAATGATCGACCAGGTGCTGATGAATCTGACCGTGAATTCGCGCGATGCCATGCCCAAAGGCGGCCAGCTTGTCATCCAAACCTCGTCAGTGAATTTCGATGAACCAGTGGCGACCAATTCTCCCCAGGCGCGCCCGGGCGCCTTTGCGTGCCTGAGCATCACCGACACAGGCTCCGGAATTCCCAAAGACATCATGCCGCGTATTTTCGAGCCGTTCTTCACTACCAAAGACGTGGGCAAAGGGACCGGCCTTGGGCTGGCCACTGTCTTCGGGATCGTTGAACAGCACCAGGGATGGATCAATGTCTACAGCGAAATCGGCCACGGCACGACTTTTCGCATTTATCTCCCCCGCGTGGCGGAGGACACGGACCGGAAAGCGCCCTTAACCCTGACTTCGGTGCGGGGCGGCTCCGAAACAATTTTACTCGTCGAAGACGAACCGTTTCTGCGCAATTCCGTGCGGAACGCATTATCGCGCCTCGGTTA
>DASZPR010000354.1:0-2439 GCA_035550235.1 Verrucomicrobiia bacterium
GGTCGGCGTTACTACGAGAGTGGCACCCGCATGCCCGTGGCGATTTTCCTCGGCGGCGATCCGTTATTCACGTTCGCCGCGACCGCACCCTTGCCGGATGGCTTGGACGAATTTCTCCTGGCTGGTTATCTGCGCAAAAAATCCGTCGAACTCGTCAAATGCGAGACCAACGACCTCGAAGTCCCCGCCAACGCCGACTTCGTCATTGAAGGTTACGTGGACCCGAAAGAACCGCTTCGCGAAGAAGGCCCCTTCGGCGATCACACCGGCTACTACACCCTGCCCGAGCCCTATCCGGTATTCCACGTCACCGCCATCACCCACCGTAAAGACGCCGTTTATCCCGCAACCATCGTCGGTATCCCGCCGATGGAGGATTTTTACATTGGCAGCGCGTCCGTGAAATTATTCCTGCCGATTTTCAAAATGAATTTCCCGGAAATCGTGGACATCGCGCTTCCGGCGGAAGGCGTCTTCCACAACCTGGTGTTCGTGAGCATCAAGAAAACCTACCCCATGCAGGCCTACAAAATCATGCACGGCCTCTGGGGCATGGGCCAAATGATGTTCACCAAATACATCGTAGTCGTAGACGCCGACGTGAACGTCCACAACACCAGCGAAGTCCTCTTCCACCTCTGCGCCAACACCGACCCGCAACGCGACAGCATCTTCACCAGAGGCCCCGCCGACGTCCTCGACCACGCCACCAGCGACATCGCCATCGGCAGCAAACTCGGCATCGACGCGACCAAAAAAATCCCCGGCGAAGGTTTCAAACGCCCCTGGCCGCCACTCATCAAAATGGACGAGTCCGTGCGAAAGAAAATAGATGCAATTTATAGATGAATAGGATAAAAGCCGCTTATGAGCGAGGCCACCAATGATCTAATCGTCAAGGTAGCAACCCCGATTGCCACCGCAGTAGGGGGCGCGATAGCGGCGTGGTTAAAAACGAAGAGCAAGGCCACCAAGGAAAAAACGGAGCTCAAAGGGAAAAATCAAGAGCTCGCTGATAAGCTGACCAGCACCGAAGACAAACTTAATAAAGAGCACAGGGAGCAGGCCGTGCTGGTGGCACGAGGATTGGCGGTCGGTTATTACGCCAATTTTGTCCGGGCTGTATCTGCCATGGTTGAAAACGGGGATATCCAAGTGCGGCTCGACGAGCGTGATCGGCTCCCGGGAAACCCTTTGGAGTCGTTTGGCAATCGCAACACAGATCTTTTTTGCATTATTCCCGAGGAGTTCTCCAGCGCGCGGGAAAAAGATTGTTTCGACCGCCTTCAATCGCACCACAAGGGAGCCATCGTTCGCGGTCCGAACATTCGCGACTTCGACATCAATTACGCGCTGAGCACCCGCGATGAAAAACGCGTGTTACAAATTTACGACGTTGCCAAGCCTCTGTTTGCGCTGCGAAGCTATTTAAAGGAGTTCAGGAATTTCGATGAAAACAATCCGGATTGGCAAAGCGTGACCCAGCCGGCCGTCAAGGAATTCAGGGATACCGTGGTCAGGATGCTGAAAGGCCAGAAAATCAGATTCGAGTTCGAGCCCGTCAGATGACGAAACGTTGAGCGCATATTCGGCCTGCGCTTTTCGCTTCGTCACCCCGGCGGTTGCTTTTGTGCTCCTCAACCCGCCAGTGCATGCGTCGCATGCGTCACCGCCCCACCCGCCCGCAACGAAGCCGCGACCATCGTTGCCTCCACCAACTCCGCTTCGGTTGCCCCGGCCTTGCGCGCATTGTTCGAATGAATATCGATGCAATAAGGGCATTGCGTGGTCACGGCCACGGCCACCGCGATCAACTCCTTATACTTCACTGGAATTGCTCCCTCAGCCACCGCCGCTTGGTCGAAAGCCCAAAACGCCTCCATCACTTTCGGCGCGAGCTCATTCATCTTCTTAATTTTTGCCAGATTTTCTTTGTTATACATGGTTTTGGTTCGTTTTTTATCGAATCTCGCGTGAGAGGCATGTTTAGGAAGTTCGGTTCCTCGGAAGAACTGGGCCTTTAGGCCCACAAGCTGCGCCTTGTTAATCAGCAATTTGTAACAAAAATCCTTTTGCCTAAATTTTTTTTGGTGCCAGTGTCCTGAAAGCCCCACCCCATTCGTCGTGTCTATGAAAGCACGAGAAAACTTTAAAACGAAAGACTGAACATGAGCAAAACGACGAAGAAATTACCGGCCGGCATCTGTTGGTTTAACGTCCCCGCGGACGACCTTAAACGCGCACAGAAATTTTACAGCAGCCTGTTCGGCTGGAAGATCAAATCCTTTCTCGGGATGAAGGATATGATGGAAATCGACACCGGCGGCGCCGACGCCAGCCCGAATGGAGGATTGACCGAACGCAAAGCCGGCGAGCAAGCCATCCTCAACTACATCAGCGTCGCGTCCGTGGATAAATATGCCGCGAAGATCGCAAAGC
>DASZPR010000355.1:0-6428 GCA_035550235.1 Verrucomicrobiia bacterium
CCTTCGTGAACCAAAACTCGCTCCAACAGTCCTTGAATTTGCGGACTGACGATGACCTCGTCCGTGGTGACAATGCCGGTCAGGACAATTTCGCGTGACGAGCAGGTAACTACGAAATAAATCACCGCGCCGACGATGATGATGATAGCCAAAATGGACAATTGAATTCTTCGCTTTTTCACGGAATAGGCGCGTTTGGATTGGTAAATAAGGCGTAACGGATGAAATCGAGCACCTCGCGTTTGCGTCGCTTGAGATTATTCGAGCTGTGGGCGTTGGGATGACCGAGCAACTGCAGTACTGGCGCAGCCGAGAAGTAAAAAACAATCAGCGATATGATGGACACAGCGGTATGAAAAAGGTCGGTGCGACGAAATTCACGGGCGCGGATCCCGCGTTCAAGCAATTTCCTCACAGCATCACTGCGTGGCTTGAAGTATTTGCGAATCAGCCGCTCGGTCCTTTTCCCGCCAGCCATCATGAATTGTTGAAAAAGCGGCGCGGATTGGTGATGCGCGCTGATAAAATCAAAATGCAGGCTCACGTATTGCAGCAGCACACTGCGCGCGGACCCGCTCGCCAGCAATAGTTCAAGTGCCTGCGCATTAAATCTGCGGAAGTGATCTTCGACGACGGACTCATACAGGCCTTCCTTGCTTTTGAAATAATAATAGAGCATTGCCTTATTCACTCCTGCCGCTTTGGCAATCAGATCAGTGCGCGCCCCCGCGAGACCGGTTTGGGCGAAAATGCGTTCGGCCGTTCTGAGAATGATTGCGCGGGTTTTCTCACGGTTTCTCAATTGTTGTCCCGAAGCTTTCATTTCTTTCAAATACATTAACTAACCAGATAGTTAGTTTAGGTCAGCCAGCACGTCAATAAACATAATGTCGTCCGAAACGAACAAGATTGTGGCCGCCTCCTGCCGAAGCCGCGACCTATCGCCCTGATTGTTTGTCGTAATCACCAACGGTAAGTCCTCGAAAGCGGCACTCTTGGAAAAAGCATTTGCATACGTTAGTCTCGATCAAATTGCACCCAAAGCGCGTTACGATTTATGATATCGCAAAAAGAACCAGTGCAATTATTGGAATTCGACGGTGCGGGCGAGGTTGTCTGGTCCTGGAACAAGGCGGATTTGATTTCGTCTCTCCAAGGGTGCTTGTTTTGGATGGATTGGGTACTTGGCAGTCGCATGACGGGCGCAGTGGCGTGATGCAGCCGTGGTGGAACGTGCATAGTTTACAGTTAAACTAAAGAGAATATTTGCTTTTCAATTGCATTTGCCACACTGACGAACCGACAAATGTGGCAGTATTTATTAAAACGCCCCGGCAGCAATTGGCATTTATACCATCCGTGAAAATCCGTTGGTTTGCAAAATCATTGGTCATTGTTTTCCTGATCGCGCTGAGCCGTGCGGTATGGGCGGGTGAGATCACGGGCGCACCCCCCAATGGCGGGTTCATTCATCCCGGCTTGCTTCAGTCGTCCGCGGATATCGTGCGGATGAAAACCAAGATCGCCGCGGGTGTTGAACCATGGGCGAGCGCCTGGAAGGGGTTTACCAATCAGAATCGCTGGATTGCGTCAAACTACACGCCCCGCCCTTTGGAAGTGGTGGGTCGCGGAGTGGGCGCGGTGGGCCAGGCGAACATTTCCGACGATTGCACCGCGGCCTATTACAATGCCATCGCCTGGGCTATTACCGGGGAGGAACGATACGCCAAAAAGTCTGTCGAGATCATGAATGCATGGTCTTACAAGTGCAAAGAAATCAATGGCAAGGACGCGGTGCTTTGCGCCGGCATCTACGGTTACAAACTCATGAACGCCGCGGAACTCATCCGCGCCACTTATAAGGGCTGGCCGGAGAAAGATATTGCACAGTTTAAAATTTTGGCGCGCGATGTGTTTTACCCGGTCATCAAAGATTTTTCCACGTTTGCGAATGGCAATTGGGATGCTTCCGCGGAGGCGGCGATGATTTCAATCGGCGTATTTCTCGACGACCGCGCCATGTTCGATCGCGCGGTCCGTTATTATCTCGCAGGCTCCGGCGATGGTTCGATTCTGCATTACGTCATCAACGAGACTGGTCAGCTCCAGGAAACAGGCCGCGATCAAATGCATTCGCAGCTTGGCATTGGGCTGCTTTCCTGCGTGGCCGAAACCGCGTGGCACCAGGGTGTCGATCTTTACAGCGCGTATGACAATCGTCTGCTCAAGGGGTTCGAATACACGGCTAAATATAATCTTGGAGAAAACGTGCCGTTCGTTCCCACTTCGGATCGGACCGGCAAATACGTGCATCAACGCGCATCAGTGCGAGCTGAGCCGCGAGTGCAAATTTACGAGATGGTTTACAATCATTACGCAAATCGCGTGGGCGTTCCGGCGCCCTACACCCAACGCGCCGCCGAAGCGCGCCGCCCGGAATCACTCGCGGTAGACCAGGTCGGAGGCGGCACACTTTTGTTTTCGCTGCCGCCTTACAAAGCCGGGAAGCCGGCGGCGCCCCCGTCCATTCCCGGGCCGGTCATAGCGCGAGCATCGAACCGCGGAATCGTCTTGCTGTGGGCTGCCTCCGTGAATGCTGACAGCTATAATCTAAAACGATCCGCTGCGCCTTCCGGACCCTTCGAAGCGATAGCGAAAGGATTGACGAATGTTACTTACACGGACGTCACGGTCGCACCAGGCAAAGTTTTTTATTACACCGTTTGTGCTGCGAACAGGCTCGGACTGAGCGGCGACACAATGCCCGTCGGCATTTCGGCTGGTTTGCCAAAGCCGTGGTCGCAACAAGACATTGGAAATCCTGAGACGAAAGGGAATTCCCAGTTCGACGGTTCGATGTTTACCTTGGAAGGAGCTGGGAATGATATTGGAGGACGAGCGGACGAATTTCATTTTGCCTCCGTTCCTCTTGGCGAAAATGGCTCCATTGTCGCGCGCTACGTTCCGCAAACGCCCTCCCAATTTGCGAAACTGGGATTGGCGATAAGGGATTCGACCGAGCCCGGAGCGCAAGAAATTGCTTTGTTGATCACGCCTCAACCCACCGATGACATTGAAGTTCCCTATTGGCATGTTGAATTTGTGGCCCGGCCAACAGTCGGCGGGGAGGCTGCCCCGGTTGCTGTCAGCCCTGCATTGCGCGCCCCGATTGTAACATGGGGCCGATTGATGGCGCCGTTGTGGCTTCGACTCACTCGCGCCGGAAATACGTTTACCGCCGCGTCTTCACCCGATGGGGAGATTTGGACCAACTGCGGTTCAACGAACCTCGTAATGAACTCGAAAACCCTCGCTGGCCTGGCTCTCTGCTCACGCATTCACGGAACGACCACGGCAATGTTTGATCACGTAACTATTTCCCCGGGAGAGACGAAAGATCGGTAACTTCAACTTTTGATGCTGATGAAGAAATTATCGCTGGTGCTAAACCTCTTTCCGCTAAATATCTTTGGCGTGGCAGTTTTTCTCACTGTCAGCATGGCGAGTGGATTTGCTGACGATCGTATTGAATCTCCGGACGGAAAAGTAGCCGTGGAATTCCAGGTGCAGCCCGGCGGTTTTCCCACATACAAAGTGGAGTATTCGGGAAAGCCCATAGTAACAGATTCGCGCCTGGGCTTTGAGCCTGATCTGACCAACGCCTTCGAGGTGGTGAGTTCGACCGCCAGCCGGCATGAGGGGCAGTGGACCAATACCTTTGGCGAACGCCAAATCATCCCGGACAATTATCACGAATTAACGGTGTCTCTTAAACATAAAACCGGCCGGGTATTGCGTGTCGTGTTCCGCGCCTACAACGAAGGTGCGGCCTTTCGCTGCGAATTCGAGTCGACCAACGAAATTGTTTTAACTGCGGAGCGTACGGAATTTTGTTTTCCAGAAAACACTTTCGGCTATCAGGAGCATTCAACGGAGGGAGAGTATGAACGTGTCAAAGTCACCGATTTCCGACCGTGGTGCGAGCGTCCGCTGACTCTTGAATATGCCGGCGGATATTATGCCGCGCTCGGGGAAGCCGCGAATCAGAATTACCCGCGCATGTTGCTCTCACCCTTACCTGGCGTGTCCGGAGCGCTCGTGAGCGCACTGGGTGGAACGACTGCCAATACCGAAACTGGCCAGTATCGGCAACGCCACGATTCCAGCATCAGGCTAAAAAGTGGAGAGGCAACGCCGTGGCGATTTTTTGTGATCGGCGAAAAGCCCGGCGATTTACTGGAAAGAAATTATTTGATGCTCAATTTGAATCCGCCGGTTGCGCTGAAGGACATTTCCTGGATCAAACCCGGCAAGGCCATGCGCGACGGGACTCTTACCACGACCAACTCCAAGGCCATCATTGATTTTGCCGCCGTCGGCGGGTTGCAGTATGTCGAGCTGGACGCGCACTGGTATGGGAACGATGAAACGCTGGAAACCGGAGACGCAACGACCGCCCGGGCGCGTAATCTCGATCTCCCGGAAATTATTCGTTACGGAAAAGAGAAAAAAGTTGGAGTGGTTTTATACGTAGACCACAACCAGATGAAAAAGCAGCGTGACGTGCTTTTTCCGCTTTACGAAAAATGGGGAGTCGCCGGAGTGAAAATTGGTTTTGTGGACGTGGGACCGCAAACGGAGACCGCCTGGATTACCGAGACGATCCAGAAAGCCGCGGAGTATCATTTGCTTCTGGACATTCATGATGGCTATCGATCCACCGGTTTGGAGCGCACCTATCCGAATTTGCTGACCGTCGAAGGGATTCGTGGCAATGAACACATGCCCACCGCCGAGCACAATTGCACACTCCCGTTCACCCGGTATATCGAAGGCGCTGGCGACTATACCGTCTGCTATTATAACAACCGCATTCAGACGACTCACGCGCACCAACTGGCGATGTCCGTGATTGCTTTCAGTCCGTTGCAGTTCCTTTTTTGGTATGACCGTCCGTCCAATTTTCATGGCGAGCCGGAGGTTGAATTCTTCCGGCACGTGCCGACAGTCTGGGACGACACGAAAGTGATCAACGGCGAAATCGGAAAATATGCCACCATCGCCCGGCGTAAAGGCGAGGAATGGTTTGTTGGAACTATCAACGGCGGCCAGCCGCGCCGGTTGAAATTGCCGCTTACATTTCTCAATCCTGGCCACCGCTACATGGCGCATATTTATTCGGATGACGACTCGGTCTCAACGCGCACTCACGTCGGCATGGAAACGCGTAATGTGGATTCGACTGGCGTTATCGAAAGATCACTTCGTCCTGCCGGTGGTGCAGCCATTTGGCTGACGCCGTTGTCGAAATGAACCGCAAGCGGCGCCATGACGAAAACTGATATGCGAACGCTGGTTCTCTGCGATGATACGTGGCATCCCGCCGCCGTTATTCGACGCGGACTGGCTCCTCTTAGCGACGCGGGTTTCGATTTCGAATTTCTCGAAGATGGTTCGCAATGGTCGGCGGAAATGATGGAACATTTTCCACTCACGGTTTTGGCCAAGGCGAATATCACCTCTTCAACCGCGCAGCCTCCCTGGCTCACCGAGCCGTGGCAGGAAACATTTCCGGATTTTGTGCGACGTGGAAATGGTCTGGTTGTCGTGCACGGGGGGACTTGCCGGTATGAAAATGTTCCTTCAACGTCCGATTTGATCGGCGGCAGGTTTTTGCATCATCCGGAACAATGTGCTGTCACGGTCTCGCCAGTGGCAGGCCGTGCGCTGACGAAGGGTGTTCCGCCGTTCACCGTGCACGATGAACATTATTTCATCGAGATGAACGCCCCTCAAGCCGAGGTGTTTCTGCACTCGCGTTCCGAACATGGCGAGCAGCCAGCGGGGTGGTCGCATGTTCACGGTGACGGCCGTGTTTGCGTGTTGACGCCGGGCCACAATCAGGAAGTCTGGCTTCATCGCGCGTTTCAAACTCTGCTATTGAACGCGCTCCGATGGGCTGCCAAAAAGATTTAAGCGCATGGCAGGAATTCAAAATCCCATTTTGCCGGGTTTTCATCCTGACCCAAGTATTTGTCGTGTGGGTGATGATTATTATATCGCGAACTCGACATTCGAATGGTTCCCCGGCGTGCCCATTCACCACTCGCGCGATCTCGCCAACTGGCGGCTTATTGGCCACGCGCTCACCCGGCCATCTCAACTCGATTTGCGTGGAATCCAGGATTCCGGCGGCGTCTGGGCGCCATCCTTAAGTTACGCGGACGGACAATTCTGGCTCATTTATACCAATATCCGCACGTGCGGAATGGGGCGTCCGTTCAAGGATATCGGAATTTATCTCACCACGGCACGGGAGATTCAGGGGCCTTGGAGCGAACCTGTCGTTTTAAATTCAATCGGCTTTGATCCGTCGCTTTTCCACGATGACGACGGCCGCAAATGGCTGGTGAATATGGAATGGGATT
>DASZPR010000356.1:0-1615 GCA_035550235.1 Verrucomicrobiia bacterium
CCCAGCCATTGACTGCTCTCGATGTCGGAAAAACCCGCACGATATTTTTTGAACAGGCCGATGGCATCCCAGCGCAATTCGCTTTTGACGCCAAAAGTCCGGCCATTAAAGCCCTTTCCGGCAACCTCACTCACTCCGGCGCCCTCGACATCCTGCAGAATTTCACACCCGGCACGAAACCAATCGCCATCATCAATCTCGCGGATGGCACTGCCATCCAGCTCGTCGTGCTCGACTCGAAGGATGCTCTCAGACTGTGGAAAGGAAATCTCCAGGGTCGCGATCGTATTTTCCTCAGCGGCGCCAATCTCGTTTTCGACAAAAACAATTTACGCGTGAATTCGACGAATCGTTTCGGTCTGAATTTTGAAATTTATCCCGCTCCTAAAACTTTGCTGTCTGGGAACCAAAAAATTAAAACCAAAACCGACGGCGTGTTCGAGCGTTTCATTCCCTCAATCCCGGGCGAGCAAGTTCCCTCAGTTTCCGCCACAGAAATACAAAAGCCGGGGCCGCTCCGCAAAATCAGCTTTGGCGCAATCGAAAAGCCGGTTGCCATGGCCCCTTTGGACAACGATTTCAACGCCGCTGCTGTTTGGAACGTAACTCTCCCTCCCGACCTCGACCTCGCCAATAATCCCCTCCTCCGCATCCATTATGTGGGAGACGTCGCACGCGTGATGTTGAACGGAAAGATGCTTACGGACGACTTCTACAACGGCAACGCTCTCAACATTGGTCTCTGCCGGCACGCACCCGAAATCCTGAACGGCAAACTGCAAATCGCAATTCTGCCCCTGCAAAAGGACGCGCCTATCTACATGGCTGAAAAAGCGCGGCCGGATTTTGGCAATGTCGACAGCATCGCCAAAATTCAAAGCATCGAAATCATTCCGCGCTATCAGCTCCAACTTACCGCCAAATAAGAGCCGGCAGCTTTGAGACTTGGGGTTGCCCTATTTTCCTCCGACGTAAGCCACTCGCCACATCGTCCCGTGGCCGTCCTCGGTAATCAATAGCGCTCCATCGTGCGCCACCGTCACGCCGACCGGCCGGCCCCAAACGCTGTGATCGTCCACCACAAAGCCCGTCAAAAAATCCTCGTAGCCGCCGGTGGGCACTCCATGGTCCACGCGCAAGCGGGCGATTTTGTAACCGGTGCGCACGCTGCGATTCCAGGAACCATGCAACGCCGAAAATGCATTGCCGCGATATTCAGCCGGAAACGCCGCCGGTCCCGAAGTCGCGGTATAAAAAGTCATTTGCAACGACGCCGAATGCGCTTGTTCGAGGACATCCGGAACAATCGCCTTGCCCGCCAGATCAGGCCGTTCGCCCGCATGCCGCGGTTCTTCGTGATTTCCTATGTAATACCAAGGCCAGCCGTAGTAGCCACCCTCTTTCACACGGGTGACGTAGTCCGGCACAAGATTGTCTCCCAGGCCATCGCGCTCATTGGTGGACACCCACAACTCACCGGTATCCGGGTTCACCGCCAGGCCGACTCCGTTGCGGATGCCGGTCGCAAAAGCGTGCAAAGGCTGCTTCCCCTCGGGGTCCGTGACCAAAACATCCGCGCGATTTTCCTCCGGCCCCCACGTCGCTCCCAGGCCAT
>DASZPR010000357.1:0-2682 GCA_035550235.1 Verrucomicrobiia bacterium
AGGAAACCGACAATTACACCCAAACGCGCCTGACCGACCTGGCCGATTTTTTTGAAACAACCACCGCGTGGTACGGCCAGATTCGCCAATGGCCGACGAGCGCGTTGACGAAATTCGTCAAGCTCGGCGATAAAATTCGCAAACTGATCGGCGCTGGCGGCTAAGCCCTTTTTATTTAACGACTAATTTCTGTGAATACCGAAATTACAGACATAATGAACACAACGAAGCCCAATTGGTTTTGTTACGATGCCAGTTGCGCGTTCTGTGTCCGTTGGGCCAATCGGTTTCGCGCTCTGCTCGAAAGACACGGATTCACCCTGCTCCCCCTGCAATCGCCCACCGTTCGCGCCGCGCTCAATTTGCCGGAACCTGAACTCATGGCCGAAATGCGCGTCATCACACCTCGTGAGACCTTCGGCGGCGCGGACGCCTTCGCCTATCTTAGCAGCGTCATCTGCCAACCAATCTTTTGGCTCACGCGAATTCCCGGCGTCATGCCGCTCCTCCGCCGCGCCTACCGCTTCATGGCGCGGAATCGCGGTTGCGCCGGGAACGCCTGCCAAATACGCCGCGCCAATATCTTTCGGGTGGGGAACCCTGTCGATTGGCTGCCGCTGCTGATTCTTGGAATCGCCGCGGCAGTCATCGGCAAACAATTGCCTCCGTGGCTCTATATGTGGACGCTCGCGTTCGCACTATTCACCGGTTGCAAATGGCTCTGCTTCCGGGTCGCCTTAAAACCAGGCGCTAAAGTTGGTCTCGGCAGAAAACTCGGCTTTCTCTTCGGCTGGATCGGAATGGACGCCGCCGGCTTTTTCACCAAACCAGCGGAAAAACCGAGCGCGCGAGAATTCGCCTTTGCCGCTGTTAAAATCTTCTTCGGCGCACTCCTGCTTTGGGTCGCCACGCCGCGCGCGCTGGCCATCAATCCCCTGCTCGCCGGTTGGACTGGTATGTTCGGTTTGATTTTGATTCTCCACTTCGGATTGTTCCATCTGCTTTCGCTCGCCTGGCGCGCCACTGGAGTAAATGCCCCGCGGCTCATGCGCGCTCCCCTGCTCGCCCGCTCGTTGGGAGAATTCTGGGGCGAACGCTGGAACACCGCCTTCAACAAACTGGTCGATAACTTTTTGTTCCGCCCGATGCATCGCGCCGTCGGAGCCCGTACCGCCACCATGCTCGTCTTTCTGGCATCGGGCCTCATCCATGACCTCGTCATTTCGGTTCCGGCTCGCGGCGGATATGGATTGCCTACGCTATATTTCCTTCTGCAAGGAACTGGCGTCCTGTTCGAGCACACTCGTCTCGGACGACGACTTGGCATCCATCGCGGCTTCGGGGGCTGGCTGTTCATGTTCGTGGTTACCGCGGGCCCAGCGTTTTGGCTTTTTCATCCGCCGTTCATTCACAACGTCATGCTGCCGTTTCTCAAATACATCGGCGCAACCTGAAAGGACCAATGAAAACATTAACTCTCGCACTCGAAATCGCCGGAGTCCTTCATCTCGGTTTGATCTGCGCGGGCTCGATGATGCCGGGCGTCGTCGGCATGCGCACGCACCTCGCCGCGTTGCCACCATTCGTTCGGCAACTGTTTTGGGTCTATTACTCGTTCATCGGTTTGTGTCTGGTGAGCTTCGGAACTATCACTGTCACCCTCGCTCCTGCGCTGGCGGGCGGCAGCAATCTCGCGCGAGCGATCTGTCTTTTCTTCGCCGCGTTTTGGACCCTCCGACTCATCGCCGCCACCTTCATCTTTGACATGCGCCCGTATTTGACGAATAGCTACCGCCGCCTCGGCTATCACGTCATCAACATTGTGTTCGTCTATTTGCCAATCGTCTACGCATGGGCGGCGTGGAAAGGCGAACGATGAATACTAAAACTCTCAAGCTCCCGTTCTGTCGCAACTGGCTAAATCATTTGCTGCACCGAAAAACCAAAGGCGAAACCGAAAAGCCCAAAACAAAGCGGCAACGTCATCACGGTCCCACAACATTTTTTGACATGCCATGAATACTCTGCCTGCATTCGAAATTCGCAAGCCGCGTCTCCAACTGCCCGTCATCGCCGGGGTGATCGAGCGCCGAATGCTCATCAACTTCCGCTGTCGCTCCGACGTTCTCGAAAACATTCTTCCCCCGCCCTTCCGGCCAAAATTGATTCACGGCTGGGGAATGGCCGGCGTTTGTCTGGTCCGCATCGGTGGACTCCGCCCAGCCTTTCTGCCGGCGTTGGCAGGAATCAGTTCGGAAAATGCCGCCCATCGAATCGCCGTCGAATGGGATGACAACGGCGCGACACACGAAGGAGTTTTTATTCCGCGCCGCGACTCGAACGCCCTGTTCAATCGGCTCGCTGGCGGCAAAATCTTTCCCGGCATTCATCACGCCGCCAATTTCCGAGTGCTCGAAACCACCGACCGTTTCAAACTCGAAATGCAAAGCGAAGATCGCGCCTCATTTGTTCGCGTTCATGGCCGCGTGACCAACGCCCTGCCCGCCACTTCCATTTTCCGCTCGCTCGCTGAAGCCTCGGAATTTCTCCGGCGCGGCTCTTTCGGATGGTCGGCACGCGCGAAAGAGAATACCTTCGATGGCCTCGAACTGAACTGCCATCCCTGGCGAATTGAGCCGATGGCTATCGAGCGTATTCAATCGAGCTTTTTTGAAAATCGCG
>DASZPR010000358.1:0-2328 GCA_035550235.1 Verrucomicrobiia bacterium
CCGCTCGTCTTCCAAGACCGAAAGATGAGCAGGAAACAGTTTGAGGAGATCAAATGGAGGGAATCGTGTTTCCCTCTATTTGTTGGGATTGTTTGCGTTTAACATCTGTTGCCGCTCAATAATGCGCGCGAAGTAGGCAGCAGTCGTATTGGTTTGATCCGGCTGCAAGGCCAGAGAGTCCAATTGAGCCGACTGCGCAAGGTTGCCGCCGTTAAGAGTGGCCTGCGCATGGTCCAGTGAAGAATCATTTTCCCTGGTGTTTCCCACCGTTGTTGATGGCTGTTTCTGGAACACGCACGGCGCATTGGCACCTTCCCCTCTCCCGGTCAGGCTATCGAGCAGTTCCCGGTTGACGCTCGAAAATCCAAGAAACATCGGCAACGTTTCCGAAGGCGTGAGCGATTTCAAAACGGTAATTTTATCGGCGGAAGCCAGCGCCATTTGCCGGGTCCGTTCGTCGTAGTCTTGGAACAATTTTGCTTTCACTCCCATGTAGAAGGCTCGTGGCGCGGCGTATTCCAGAACTGGAAACATGTCGCTTTGAATCGGTCCGTCGCCCGCGATGGCAAAAGCAGTGCGTTGCGAAGCCAATTGTCTGGCCCAGAGGACTTCGGGAGAGGAAATGCCGACTTTTGCCAAATCTGATTTGACGCCCGGGAAATTAAAACTACGCTGGTAAATCGCGGGATCGCTCGGCCAAGGTTGCAGGGAGCCGAGCATAATGATGTCGCCGCTGCCGGCATCCCAGATTTCCACGAAAGGATACACTGAAGAAAACGTACGCAGCACCAGTTCCACGATGCCATCGTGCATTTCATAAATGTGGAACCACTGCGCCATGACGCCGCCAGGCTTCAGCCTGCGGGCGGAGATTTCATAAAATTCCTTGCTAAAAACGCTTCCGATGCCGGCCGTCCAGGGATTTGATGGTTGGGCAACAATCACATCATAGAGCTGCGGATCCAACTTCAACACGGTCCGAGCATCCTCCCGCCACAAATGAACGCGAGGATCTGACAGAACGTCGTGGTTCCAATCGTTGAAATAGCGCGAGGCTTTGATGACCGGCTCGCAATTCTCAGCTACGGTAATTCGATCGACAGGGAACGGCAGCAATGAACCGGCCGAGATCCCTGAGCCCAAGCCGAAGATGAACACGTCTTTCGCGCCGGGCCTGGCGATCATCGGCAGGTCAGCAACCAGAATTTGTGTGCCAAGGTCCATTCGTGAGGATGCGTCTGGTTTGCCGTTGACACGGATGCCGCGATCATTGGCTGAGGCGGCAGTATCTCCGCCGTCCTCAACCGATACCGTCGCATCGGGACCATCCTCATAATAGACGATTTTGATAAGCTTTTTCCGCAGGGCCATGGTATCCGGTTGGAATTCCGTTTCACGCGATCGGAATGCGCCCGAGCTGATAACGTAACGCCAGTCCTCACCACCAAAAAGAAAAAGACTCACAGCGAAAATAATCGCACAACCAGAGGCAACCGTTCCCGCGGACCATTTAATGCGCGTTGCATAAACCACAGCGGTAACAGTGAGGACCAAAGAAAGCGCTGCGAAGCTATTCCGCACGCCGAGCATTGGCATGAGGACAAATCCGGTGAGCAACGTGCCGACCACTGCGCCCAAAGTATTCACTGTGAGGAGTGCCCCGACGTTTTTGCCGAGCATGGGGCTCTCTTTGGAAACCACTCGAATCATCAAGGGCAACACGGAGCCGATACAGGCCGCTGGCAGGCCAAAAATGACCAGCGAGATGCCGGCGTTCATTAACTCGTGGAAGACATAGCCGGTGTTGCTGCGTCCCAACCCCGTCCGCATGATACGGTAGACATCCACCCACCGTTCGATGTTGAAGACCAGCAGGATGACCCACGCTGCCGCCGTGCATAGCACGATGACGATTATCTTTTCGCTGGAGTAGGTTCGTTGGCGAGGGGAGGTGATCCAGGCGCTTCCCAAGCCGATGCCGAGAATAAAGGCCATCAATACGATCGCGAATGATTGCAGTGATGAACCGAAGATCATCGCCAAGGAGCGCGAAGCAAGAACCTCAAGGCCCATGGAAACCGCGCCGGTGAGGCCAACGGTCAAACCAGCCCAGCGGAGAGTCTCCGATGCGGTTGTTTCGATTTCAATCGTCGGTTCAAGTTTGGACGACGGTTGGTGCTGGAATTTGCTACTGATGAAAATCGCCGCCGCGCCAATTGCCAAATTCAAAATCGCGGTCATTTGGAGCGAGGAAACCATGCCCAGGTTTTGCACGAGCCAAAAACCCGCCAACGCCGAACCGACGACCGCGCCAAGACTGTTCACGGA
>DASZPR010000359.1:0-5844 GCA_035550235.1 Verrucomicrobiia bacterium
TATCAGACGGTGCAATCAAACCTGCCCGCTTGCAAAGTCATCGTGCTCGGCCCCTTTTGGCCCCGGACGCCTCCCGTGGATCCGACAGATTCGGTTCACACCGTCAACGCCGCCATCAGCAACGCCTGCGTGGACGCAGGAATAGGCGCCAGTTACATCAACACACTTGCTGATCCGTGGGTCACGGGCGTCTGGAACCAGCCGGGCAGCGGGAACGCCGTTCTTTACACGTCCAGCGATGGCACGCACCCCACGCAGGCGGGACATTGGAACATCGCGTATCACATCGCGTCGGAACTGGCCAAAAGATTTCCCGAACTGCAACCGCGTTTGGGCAGAAGATAAATTGTCGTGCAGGCGACCGTCGTCATCACCACCAAAAACCGCCGGGAAGATCTCCTGAAAGCGGTGGCGTCAGCATTGTCGCAAACGGCTCGTCCGGAAGTGCTGGTAATTGACGACGGCTCAACCGACGGGACCTCCGAGGCCATTGCTCGCGAATTTCCTTCCGTCCGGCTGCATCGCTCGGAACAGTCGCTCGGATTAATCGCCCAACGCAACCGAGGCGCACGGATGGCCCGCCACCCAATTGTATTTTCAATCGATGACGACGCCATTTTTTCCACACCGTTCGTCGTCGAACAAACGCTGCGCGACTTTGACCATCCTCAAATCGGCGCGGTGGCCATTCCGTTCATGGATGTGAACCGCGACTCCACTGTGAGGCAAAGAGCGCCGCGACCGGATTCCATCTTCGCCGCATATACTTTTATCGGAACCACCCACGCGTTGCGGCGCGATGTCTTTCTGCGACTGGACGGTTACCGCGACGCGCTCATCCATCAGGGAGAAGAAGAAGATTACAGCATTCGGATGCTGAACGCCGGCTGGATTACGCGCTGCGGCAATGCCGATCCGATACATCACTTTGAATCGCCGCGACGCAGTTGGGCGCGCATGGATTATTACGGAGCGCGAAATAAAATACTTTTCGCCTGGCAGAATGTTCCGAGGCCGTATTTCCCCGCGTACGCGTTGCTGGCCACCGCGAGGGTCGCGGGTCATACGTTTGTGCCGTCACGATTGCTCACGCGACTGCGCGGCATCGCCGCCGCCTATCAACTTATTTGCGCTCGAAAATTTCCTCGGAATCCCGTTCGGCCTGAAACGTACCGGCTGGCTCGGGAATTGAAACAACGTGGCGCCGTTGCCTTGGACGAAATCGCCAATCGCTTGTCAGCCTCTTCCGCGCCGATTGCTAAAAATGAATGCCGTGTTGTCACCACCGTCTCCTGATTTGTTGGAGAGAGCCGCGGACGCTTGCACGACCCGCTGGATTGTCGCGCAGGAAGGCTCGCGCCAATCCTACGCTGTGCCGCTGGCGTTCCATCGGCTGGGAAAGCTGCATCGATTTTACGCGGATATCTGGTGCCGGTCGGGGCGATCCCTTCTGCGGCGCGGGCCAGCGGGAGCGCGCGCTTTGGCGGGCCGTTTCAAGGCGGAAATTCCCGCGTCAAAAGTGGTTTCCTTCGACACCTCCGCGATTCTTGCGAAAACATCCCAGCATTTTCGGCACGGCCGCCAGTCGCCGGCGGAACTCGGCGAAGCTCATTGCCGCTTCGGACGCTGGTTCGCCGAACGCGTCGCCAAGGATCTTCAGAAGCACGATTTGGATCCCGCGCGTGATTTGTTTTTTGGTTTCGATACCAACTCACTCGAAGTGCTTGAAATGCTCAAAGAGCGTGGCGTGTTCAGCGTACTCGATCAAGTGGATGCCGGGCTCACTCATGAAAATATCGTGCTCGAAGAATCGGAACGCTGGCCGGGTTGGCAGAAATTTCCCGGACGGATGCCGCAAAGTTATTGGGACCGCCGCAGCGCTGAGTGGGCGGCAGCGAATCTGGTGTTGGTCAATTCTAATTGGTCACGCGACGCGCTCGTCCAGCAAGGTGTGCCCGCTGAAAAAATCATCGTTGTTCCTCTGGCGATCGATTTGCATCCCTCCGAACTGCCGCCGCCCGTCGAACCAGCGGGCACCTTAAAAGTGCTCTGGCTCGGAAACGTCATTCTTAGCAAGGGCATTCAATATCTGGTGCAAGCCGCCAAACTGCTCGAAAAGCAAGACATCGAATTCCTCCTCGCCGGGCCGCTCGGGATTGAGGAACAAGCGATGCGCACATTCCCTTCCAACATAAAAATTCTCGGTCGCATCACGCGCGATCACCTCAGCCAGATTTATCGTCAGGCGCATGTTTTTGTGCTGCCGACCATTTCCGATGGTTTTGCGATGACTCAGCTTGAAGCCATGGCGCACGCTCTCCCGGTCGTGGTGACGCCCAATTGTGGCCGTGTCGTCACGCACGGAAAAGATGGGCTGCTGGTGCCGGCGAGAAATTCGCAGGCGCTCGCGGATGCGCTGGCGCAACTTAACGCCAATCGCGATCTCGTCCGCGAAATGTCCCGCAACGCACTGAAAACAATTCTCGCTTACGACCTGCCTTCCAACGCGAGGCAGATCTGCGATGACGTCGCGCCGCATCATGCGCGGCATTTGAAAACGCTGCGATGAACCACGCGTCTTCCATTTTGGATTTGGCGCTGGCGGGCCAGGTGCTGGTCTGGCTGGCTGTCATCCAGGTTTTCCTGATGACGCGGCAGGCGTCGCTGTATCATCCGCTGTCTGTTTACCTGCTTTTTCACGGCGTCACGTTTGTGGCCCGGCCGCTGTTGGTCCATTACCTCGATTTTGATCGCGAGTGGCAATACATGCTTTTTGAACCGAGCCCAATGCAATTTCTCCGGCCGCTCATCGCCAGTTCGTTGGCACTGGTCGTTTTTGCGGCAGCTTCAATCGCGTTCGGCTGGTGCAAAACGGAATTCACCACGCCCGCGCCCGACCCCTTCAAGCCGGAGCAGGTTTCCGCGCTAACCATTCTCACCGTGGCGTTGTTGCCCTTGATTCTCTACTCGATCAAGAGCCTCTACGGCGGCGGATTGCAAATTGAAAACCGTGGCAATACTTACGTGATGGTGGGCGACAGCGGTTACATCCTGGAAGCACAATACATGGCTGGGCCGCTGCTGGCGTTGTGGCTGGCGGTGAAACGCTTTCGCTGGCCGGCACTGGTTCCACTGGTGCCCTACATCCTTTATCGCGTTTACACCGGCGGCTCGCGCTGGACCATTGTGTTGCTGTTCCTTGTCATCGCGCTCGTCTATGCCTGGCAGAAACGCAGCAAGTGGCCGCCGCTCTGGGCAGTGCTTTGCGCGTTTCCGGTTTTTCTCCTGTTCAAAACGATCGGCGACAACCGCCAGTTCCTCGGAGATTTTCTACGCGGCCAGGAATGGAAACACGAAGCGTCCGTCGGGCAGGAAGATTGGAAGACCAAATATGACAATCCGGACTTCGCGAATTTCGATTACCTCGCCTTTGTCATGGCTGCCGTGCCCGAACAGACCGGCACCTACACCTATGGCGCACAGTATCTCCAATTGTTCACCGAACCCGTGCCGCGAAAACTCTGGAAGGACAAACCCGTTGGCGCGCCCGTGCGGCTTTTTAATTTGAATAACTACGGCAATTTTCTTGGCCTGACCATTTCGGTGGTCGGTGACGGTTGGATCAATGGCGGTTGGATAGGTCTCGCGCTCACCATGACTATGGTCGGGGGCCTGCTGGGCCGCGCGCATCGATGGTTTTGGAAACACAGCAGTTCCAGCATCCCCTGTCTTTTCTATCTCATCGGCCTGGCCATGCTCCCGCAATGGTTTCGCGACGGCGGCATTTCCATCGCCAAATTTCTTTTCTGGAACTTGATTCCCCTCGTGCTCTGGCTCGTGGCGATTTGGGTCACCAGCGGCTGCTATTTTCCCGGGCACTCCATCATCCTGAGGCCCGGAACGAAATTGCGGTTGATCAGCCGTTCCCATCGATAACTCCCGAGCTTCTCGGACTTCGTCAGAAAATAAATGTCTGCTCCATTAAATGTGGCCATCGTCTGGGCGCAATACGGCCCCTATCATTTCGCGCGCATGTCGGCGCTGCGCAAAATGGCGGGCGACGCCACAGTCCACGCCGTCGAAGTGGCCAGCCAAACTTCCACCTACGCGTGGGATCGATCATCGGGCACCGCCGAATTGATTACCTTGTGCCCCGACTCGGTCTTCGAAACGCTTTCGTTTTGGAAAGTGTTTGCGCGAACTCGGCGGATGTTCAAGAAACTCAACCTCGACGTCTGCATTCTCCCCGGTTACGCACCCAAGCAAGCGCTCGGTGTGCTCCTCGCGGCCAAGTCCCTGCGCCTGCGCACGGTCATGATGAATGAAAGCCACGCCGGAACCGCGCGCGCCGGCGGATTGGGAATTCTCGCCAAACGCCAGTTAATGGGTCTGTTTAATTCAGCCTTGGTGGGTGGCCAGCCGCAGAAACGATACGCCGCCGATTTTGGTGTCCCGCGGGAAAAAATCTTCATCGGTTACGACGCCGTGGACAATGATTACTTTTCTGCGCGAGCCGCGGAAATCCGCGCGCAAGCGCTCGAATGGCGCGCGCGATACGAAATGCCGGAAAGCTATTTTCTGAGTCTCGGGCGATTCGTGCATAAGAAAAATCTCACGACGCTGATTCGCGCTTACCGGACATTTCTGAACGCGAATCCGGGCACGCGAACGCACCTGGTCATGGTTGGTTCGGGCGAAGAGAATTCTGCTTTGCGCAACCTGTGCCGGGAATTGCACCTGCCAGTTTATGAAAAATCGAAGAGCGGCGTTTCGGCTGAAACGGGTGCGTCCATTCGGAACGAGGACGCGCCGGGCGTTCATTTCTACGGCTTCCGCCAAATCTCCGACAATCCCGTTTTTTACGCTTTGGCGTCGGCCTTCGTCCTGCCGAGCTTGTGGGAGGAATGGGGATTGGTCGTGAATGAAGCCATGGCCTGCGGGTTGCCGGTCATCGTGAGCGAAACCGCCGGCTGCGCGGAGGATTTGTTGATGCCGGGCAAGTCAATCGCTCCGTCTCATTTGTCCGAAAGTCTCCGCGAATGTCTGGCGCAATTGGCCGGACGCATTCGGCGAAACGGTTTCGTGTTCAACCCGCGTTCGGTCCAATCTCTCGCCAACGCCCTGACCGTTTTCGAATCCGTTCCCGAACTGCGTCAGCAAATGGGCGAGGCCAGCCGGGCCATCGTTGAAAAATATTCGTGTGGGAATTTTGCGCGCAACGCGCTCGCCGCCGTCAAAGCCGCCCTGGGAAATTCCTCAGTGCCGAATCGTGGTGAAGACGAAGTGCTGCTCCCCTCCAAGGTGAATTGATGAGACACTTGCATTTCACGCAGGCGCTTGAGCCTTTGAACGGCGGCGGCATGGGCCTCAGCACGGTCGCGCTGCATCGGCAATTTCTCGAAATGGGCGTGGACTCAACGCTCTGCTCGACTTACGGCGAAGTTCCGCAAAAACCGGCCGCCGGCGTGATGGAATTCCGCCGCGTCAAACCGGATTTCCTCTATTACGCCCCCGGTTTGCGCGTGCGCGCCCGGCAGTTGGTGGCCTCCGCCGATGTCATCCACGGTCACGGTCTTTACGTCGGCACCAATTATCTCATCGGCGCCGAGGCGCGGCGCCAACGTCGGCCACTCGTTTATCATACCCATGGATTTCTCGACCCCTGGATATTGAATCGCTCGCGCTGGAAAAAGCGGTTGGTCCATTGGCTTTTTGAAAATGCGAATTTTCAACATGCTCGTTTGTGGCGCGCACTCACTTCCAAAGAGGCCGACCAAATTCGCTCGCAAGGCATCAAAGGCCCGGTCGTTGTCGTTCCGGTTGGCCTGAACCTCACTGAATTCA
>DASZPR010000360.1:0-9223 GCA_035550235.1 Verrucomicrobiia bacterium
GAACATTATGAACGAAAACAACCCAACCCCGCCGCCGCAGTTCCCGCCTAACATGCCACCGCCCATTCCGCCAGCGCCGCCCATTCAGTCCTACGCGCCGAGACCCTTGGGCGACAGTCCCGAGGAGCGCGTCCCGATCACCAGCCCCATCCAGGCAATCGAAGCCATCCTGCGCCAACCGCGGCGCGTGATGTATCAATTGCGCCAACCGGGCGCGGGCGCATTGATGCTGTATTTAATGATCATCGCCATTTTGTGCGGAGCCATCTACGGCGTCGTCGTGGGAACCTTCGCCGGGCATGATCAATTGTGGATCGCGCCCGTAAAAGTCGCCGGGGGCATGTTGGTTTCCGCGCTCATCTGTCTGCCAAGCCTATATATTTTCGCATGCCTCAGCGGCTCGCAGGCGCGACTGGCGGAAATTTACGGCCTCGTCATGGGCATGCTCATGCTCACGACCATCCTGCTCATTGGCTTTGCGCCCGTGGCGTGGTTGTTTTCGCAATCGACCGAATCCCCTAACTGGATGGGCACCTTGCACCTTATTTTCTGGTTCATCGCCTCCATCTTTGGACTAAGATTTCTGAACACCGCCTTCTCGCACTCGCACGCAAAATCGAATGCCGGCTTCAACACCTGGGTCGTCATTTTCATGCTGGTCGTCGTGCAAATGACTACTGCCTTGCGCCCCATTGTCGGCACTCCCAACACCAAGGAATCATTTTTCCCGACCACGAAAAAATTCTTCCTGAGTTATTGGGGCGAATGCCTGACTCCCGAATCCGAGCGGAACAACCAGTCGCGTTGATGCCACTGCCACCATGCAGGCCAACTCGCTCAATCCGAGATTCGTAAGCACGTTTCTGCGCGCGGATGCGGGGACGTTCCACGAATGGGTGCTGCGCCGCGAATCGCAGCTCATCGGGTTTTGTGTAATGGCGATCATTCTGGGCGCAGGCACCTACGGAGCTGCGATGGGCTCGTGGTCAGCCCCCGTGCAAGCGCTGTACGCGGGCATCAAATTGCCGCTCGTCATCCTGCTCACCACCGCGGGCAACGGCCTGTTAAACGGCATGCTCGCGCCGCTGCTCGGGCTGAACGCGACCTTCCGGCAATCACTGCTCGTGGTGCTGATGACCTTCGCCATCGCATCGAGGATCCTCGGCGCGCTAAGTCCGATTGCCTTGTTCGTCGTATGGAATACGCCGCCGCTCACGACCGGCACGCACGCCGCCTCGCCTGAGTATGGATTCCTGCAACTGACGCTCGCCATGTTCGTCGCCTACGCGGGCATCGCCGGAAATCTCCGCCTGCTGCCGATGCTCGGGCGATGGACCGCAGACATCGGCGTGGCTCGCCGCGTGTTGTTTGCGTGGCTCGCGGGAAACTTGTTTCTTGGCAGCCAGATTTGCTGGGTGTTGCGGCCTTTCATCTGGGATCCAATTGGCCCGCCGCGATTCATCGGCCACGAATATCTTCACGGCAGTTTTTTCGAAACCGTGTTTGAAGCCATGCGACGGCTCCTATTTTGAAAGTTTCTCATGGATAAAGATCATCGACTGAAATGGATTAAATGGCTCACCTGGTTCTTCATTTTCGGATTGATCATTAGCGGCGCGACCGCCATTCCCCTGCAAACCGAATTAAACGCCGTCCTGAAATTCCTGGGCGGCGTCGATGCCAGCCACACCTCCGGGTTCGTCTTTTGGATAGTGAAAGTTCGCGATGCTTTAGATGACACTTACGCAAAGTATCCGTTCTTTGGCTATGGCTTCGACTGGCTCGCGTTCGGTCATTTTGCCATCGCTATCGCCTTCATCGGCGCATTGCTTGATCCCGTGCGAAATCGCTGGCTCTATCTCTTCGGCATGATCACCTGCGTGCTCGTGATTCCTTACGCAATGATCTTCGGCGGACTGCGCGGCATCCCTTTCTATTGGCGGCTGATTGATTGCTCGTTCGGCGTGGTTGGATTTGTGCCGTTGTGGATGTGCTGGAAGTGGACGGGCGAATTGGAAAAGCCTAAATAACTACTGGCAACTCTCCCTTCGGGGCTTGTCTTATAATTGATCGATTCCCGGCGTTAAAACGCCGGGCTATTCTCGAAAGTCCCGACGGGACTGAATCCAGTGCTGACATCCGCAGCCAATCCGTGTTTCATTCCCGCAATGGCGCACGCGCAAAATGAATTGCTGACCGATTTACTGGAAAAGGTTTCGCGCTCGTTTTATCTCACGCTGCGCGTCCTCCCCAAATCCATTCGCGCGCAAATCGGCCTCGCCTACCTGCTCGCGCGCACGACCGACACGATCGCCGACACCGAAATCGTGAGCATCGAGCAACGCTTGAAAATGTTGCAAGCCCTGCGCGAACGCATTCTCGGCGCGAGCGCCGCTCCGCTCGATTTCGGCCAACTCGCGCAGCAACAGGGCCTGCCCGCCGAACGCGTTCTCCTCGAAAAAAGTGAAGACAGCCTCGCGCTCCTGCAGGCGCAATCCGAGATCGATCAAAAACACATCCGCGAAGTCCTCGACGTCATCACCGGCGGCCAGGAACTCGACCTGAAACGTTTTGGAACTCCCACGCCCGGCAAAATCATCGCGCTACAAACCGACGCCGAACTCGATGATTACACGTATCGCGTCGCGGGTTGCGTCGGCCAGTTTTGGACCCGCATTTGCCTCGCGCACCAGTTCTCAACTCCGGAAACCGCCAAGCCTTCCTTCGAGGAACTCGGCATTCGCTTCGGCAAAGGCTTGCAGCTCTTCAATATTCTGCGCGACCTCCCGTCGGACCTCGCGAAAGGCCGCTGTTATATCCCCTCGGAGAAACTCGCTGCCATCAACCTCGTTCCCGCCGACCTGCTGCGCCCCGAAACCGAGCCTAAATTCCGCCCGCTCTACAACCAATACCTCGATCTGGCGGAATCGCACCTGGCTGCCGGTTGGGAATACACCAACCGGATTCCCTTCGGCCAGATGCGCGTCCGACTGGCCTGCGCCTGGCCGATTCTCATCGCTTTGCGGGGCATGGTGCGGCTGCGAACCGAAAATGTTCTCAATCCCAAACAGCGCATTAAAATTAGCCGCCGGGAGGTCAAAGGCATCCTGTTGTCCTCGGTCGTTTACTATCCGTTTCCGTACCTCTGGCGGCGGCTTGCGCCCTCAAAACCTGTTGCCATCGAACCGTTTTTATCCTAAGTTTTTTTTGCATGCAGATTTCACGACACCTCCTGTTGGCCTCTGTGGTCGCAGCCTCCCTCGTTCCAGCCTTGGCCCATGCGTATGATAATGAAGCGCAAATCCGTGCGCGTCAGGCATTGGAAGAGAAGATGAACCAGCTGAACGCGCAACCTCCTGCGCCAGCGACAGTCGTGACGAATCCCGCGCCAAAAAAAGCCGTCGCAAAACCAGCGCCCGCCACCAAGCCCGCGCCGCCAGTCGTCACGGTGAAGCCTCAGCCCGCCACAGTTGAAAACCCGCCGGCGCAACCCGCTCCTAAAATCTCACAGCCGGCGACTCCGGCCCCGGGTTACGTGTCCACGCCGTCAAACGACGCCGCCACCAGCGACAAGCTCACGGAAGCTTTGCACCAGAAAATGCAGGAAGCCGGCACTGAAACGCCCGCTCCCGCAGTGGTGACCCAAAAACCTGCCCGGTCGATGACCGCACCGGCTCAACCGGAAACCAAGTCAGCCATGGAGAAGCCCGCGCCCACTCCAGCCCCGACGCCTGCTCCCGCGACTCCAGGGAACTTCGCGCCGCTGCCCGAAGGCACCACGCGCCATCCGGCCTTGCCCGAGCAGCCCACGCCCGCCCCGACGCCCGTGATGAGCCAAAACGAACCGGCTCAACCGACCATCAGCCTGCCGGCGCTCACCGGCCCTCCGTCACCCCTTTCACCGGCAAAACAACAGAAACTCGACGAGTTGCTCCAACAATATCGCGCGGACCAATTGACGCCGCAGCAATACCACGAGCAGCGCGCGAAGATTCTTGCCGAGCCGTAAGCTGGATTTTCCAATCTACACCCGCCGGACATTCCGTCTGGCGGGTTTTTGTTTTATGATGGCCAGCCCGGCACGGGCTTTTCGAACCTTGAACTTTGCGGTGCGGACCCTAAACTGACTCTTTATGCACGGTTTTCATTATCGCGGAAAAAAGTTGTATTGCGAAGGCGTCGCCATTGATTCACTGGCGAAAAAATTCGGCACGCCGCTCTACGTCTATTCGCAGGGCACACTGACCGACCACTTCCAAAAATTGGATCGCGCGCTCGCGCCGCTCGATCACCTCGTGTGTTTCGCGATGAAGTCCAACTCGAACCTCGCCGTGCTGCGCGTGCTGGCCAATCTTGGCGGCGGGTTCGATATCGTCAGCGGCGGTGAATTGCAACGCGTCATCGCCGCCGGCGGCGATCCGCGCAAATGCGTCTTCGCGGGCGTTGGCAAAACGGAGGAGGAAATTGAATTCGCACTCAAAAAGGGCGTTTACTCCTTTAACGCCGAAAGTGAGCCGGAATTGGAACGCATCAACCGCGTCGCGGCGCGCCTGAAGAAAAAAGCGCCCGTCGCCGTGCGCGTGAATCCAAACGTCGAGGCGCACACGCACTCGAAGATTACCACCGGCACTTACGAAAATAAATTCGGCATCGCGTTCGAGAAAATCGAAGGCGTGTATGCGCGCGCGGCCAAATTGAAAAACCTGCGCCTGCGCGGATTCCAAATGCACATCGGCTCGCAAATCACGGATGTCAGTCCGTTCGATCAGGCCGTGCGCAAAGTGCTGCCCCTGGTGCAGCGATTGAAGGACAAACACGGCCTGGAATTTTTCAGCATCGGTGGTGGCTTGGGCATCGTCTACAACCCCGCCCTCGCCAGCGGTCCCGCGCAGTGGTGGAAATCCTCCGCCCAGGCGAAGCATATTCTCACACCGCAAAAATACGCCGACCGCCTCGTGCCGCTGCTCAAGCCGCTCGGCTTGCGCATCCTCATGGAACCTGGCCGCTTCATTTCCGGCAACGCCGGCATTCTCGTCACGCGCGTGGAATACGTGAAACGCACCGGCCAGAAAAATTTCCTGATCGTCGATGCGGCCATGAACGATTTAATCCGCCCCTCCTTTTACGAGGCGTATCACGAGATCGTCCCGCTCACCCATCGCAACGGCGGCACCATCAAGACCGATGTCGTCGGTCCCATCTGCGAGTCCGGAGATTTTTTTGCAAAAGATCGTCCCCTGCCAAAGCTCGGCGAAGGCGACCACCTCGCGCTCCTGAGCGCGGGCGCGTATGGATTCGTGATGGCCTCGACTTACAATACGCGTTCACTCGCCGCCGAAGTGCTGGTGAACGGCAGCAAAGCCGCCATCGTGCGCGAACGCCAGTCCGTCAAAGACATCTGGGCGGGTGAAAAAGTCGCCGGCTGGCAGAAGTAACACGTGTTCGGTGTTTCGTGGGAGGGAAGCTACGCGAGATCGGAGCGCGGAGCATTGCTCCGCGCGAAATGCTGAAGCACTTGCAGAGCAATGCTCTGCGCTCCGTAACCAGGTTCATCAAAATTCTTCGTAACCTCCCGCTGGTTTTTCTTCTGTAAGGGATTGGAATGAAGATTACACTCGCCTCCATGTTGGCGCAGCTCAGCCTCGACAGTGGAGAACTGGCCGTCCTGAAGATGACGCTTCTCGTCCTCGCCATGATTGTCGGCATGGGGCTGGTGGCATTGGCCCTGTTCGGCATTATTTGGCTCATGGGGCGAATGTCCGGCCCGACCCGCCCTCCCGCAGTCGCAAGTGCCCAACCCCCACCGACCGCGTCTGCAACCCAAATCATTTCACGCCAATGCCCCAAATGCGGCACCCTGCTGAAAGCGGATGTTCCCGAAGGCCTTTGCCCCGCATGCTTGTTGCAACACGCTTTCGCCACCGAAGGCGGCGCGCCGCCCGGCACGCCCGCGTTCACGCCGCCGCCACTTGCGGAACTTGCAAAATTATTTCCGCAATTGGAAATCCTCGAAGCCATCGGCCAGGGCGGCATGGGCGCGGTTTACAAGGCGCGCCAACCCGCGCTTGATCGTTTCGTGGCTCTGAAAATTCTCGCGCCACGTTCCGGCGGTGATCTCGATTTCGCCGGCCGTTTCAGTCGCGAAGCCCGCGCGCTCGCGAAATTGAGCCACCCGAACATCGTCGCCGTTTTCGATTACGGTACCGTAGGACAGGCTTCCGGCCTGTCTCCATCTGAAAAATCGGGAGACACGCCAGAAACAGGCAGGATGCCTGTCCTACATTACTTCATCATGGAATTCGTCGACGGCCCGAACCTGCGCCAGGTGGAACAGGCCGGGAAATTGTCGCCGCGCGAGGCCTTGCAAATCATTCCGCAAATTTGCGCCGCGCTCCAGTTCGCGCACGACGAGGGCATCGTCCATCGCGATATCAAGCCCGAGAACGTGTTGCTCGACAAAAAAGGCCGCGTGAAAATCGCGGATTTCGGCCTCGCGAAAATTTTGGGACAGGACGCGGATTTCCGGCTGACCGGCGCGCGCGACGTCATGGGAACCCCCCATTACATGGCCCCGGAACAGGTCGAAAAGCCACAGGAGGTGGACCACCGGGCGGACATTTATTCGCTCGGTGTCGTTTTCTACGAAATGCTGACGGGCGAATTGCCGATCGGAAAATTCGATCCGCCCTCGCACAAAGTGCAAATCGATGTGCGGCTCGACGACGTCGTGCTGCGTTCGCTGGCGAACAATCCCGACCGCCGTTATCAGCACGTGAGCGAAGTCAAAACCGAGTTGGAATCCATCGCCGGAACGTCAGCGCCTCAAACCGCGGCACCACGCAGTAACCCTATCCATGAAGGCGTGGATTATCGCTCAGAGGCCACGCTGTTTGGGCTTCCGTTGGTGCATATCACTTCCGGTGTGGATCCGGAAACCGGAAAAGTGCGCGTCTCCAAAGGAATTATCGCCATTGGCGGCCGCGCCCAGGGTGTTCTGGCTATTGGAGGCCTCGCTACGGGCGCGATTGCCATTGGAGGCTGCGCCATCGGAGTCGTTGCGTTTGGTGGTGCGGCGCTCGGCCTCTTTTCGTTTGGTGGAATGGCGATCGCGCTTTTGTTCGCCATCGGCGGCGGGGCCATTGCGCCGATTGCCCTCGGCGGCGGTGCTCTCGGCTACATGGTTTTAGGCGGTGGCGGCATGGGAGCGCACCTGTCCACGGCGAACATCCACGATCCCGCAGCCCAACAATTCTTTGGCCTCTGGGGTCCGGCGTGCCTCACGAGCATCCAATACATCAATGGCCTTGTGGTGATCGTTGCCGTCGGTCTGGGAGTCGGTGCGCCGCTGTGGGCGCGGCGTCGCGGAAATTCCTCGAACACTACGCGCGTTGTCGATGCCATCCGCGCCTGGCTGGCGGTAATGGACCGCGGCGATTACGCGCGGAGCTGGGAACTTGCCGCGACCTATTTTCAGCAGGCAATGAAAAAAGAGGATTGGATCAGCAAAGGCGAAAGCATTCGCCGACCGCTGGGCTCGGTCCTTTCACGTCAACTGCAACAGACCAGGCTTTTCGCGGGCGGCATGCGATTCGAAGCCAAATTTAAAACTTCATTCGACGGCCTGCTTAATGCCGTTGAGACCGTGACGTTCGCTCAACACGGAAACGGCGATTGGAAAGCCCTTGGTTACCTCATCAAACCGGCATTCAGCCGAATCGCCCGCTGGTTATGGGTGCCGGTAGCGGCCCTGTTTATTGGACTGCTTCTCGTCGTCGGACTCGTTTTCTGGGTTTGGCCGAGTCACAGCACGGCTCCAAACAGCAGTTCCGTCTTCACCCGACTTTTCGCCAATACGCAGGCTAATACCGATTTTCACTATCAGGTCTTCGAGTGCGATGCTGCTTTGGTCAACAAACTGATACCGGACGTTCATCGTCAAAACGTCGTTCTACCCGCGAGAGAATCCACGCTCGGAAAGTCACAGATAGACGCGGAATTTGCGATTGTTGATTCGAGTGTTCTTGCGGAACTGGAGAAAAGCGTCACCACACAGCCCGGTATATTGGCCGATCACCATCGGACTGTTTACTCTCCTTTTTGGGATCCCGGCATGGCGGACACTTGGAGTTATGCCCACAGCGGATACTTCACGAACGGAAACTGGCGGGGAGGAAGCGTTGGCGGTGCGGGCGGCTCGATTGGCGTGCGCCGCGTGCAAGGCAGGTTGCAGATTCATGTGAATATGCGCGTAAACCACACTATTCCCTCCGGGTCGACTGAACCAGGTGGCCATCTGGATAGCCAAATATTTTATGAAGGCCCCACGCCAACGGGTGCGCTGGTTTTTCTCGTTCCTTTCGTGTGTCCGGACCGTTCCGAACATTACCTCGTCATCGCCTATCAAATCACCGACCTTTCTTCCGGCAACGCAAGCCCGACAATCCAGCCGACGACACCTGGAAGCGTAATCCAACCCGAGCGGAGTCCGTTCCCCGAATCAGTGCGCTCCAAGGAATTGACCACCAATGCGTCGATCTCGCCGGAAGAACAGGTGGCTCTGATTGAAATCGAAAGAACAAAAGCGTTAGCGCAAGACAACCCTGTCGCCAAAATCCAGCCCCCAACCGAGCTTTCACCCGCTGCAGTCATGCTTGCGCAGCAGCCACCCGTCGTGGTCGAAACCTTCCCCGTGGCCGGCACGCGCAATGTCCCCGCGGGCGAAACAGAGATTCGCGTGCGCTTCAGTAAGCCCATGCAGGATGGTTCCTGGAGTTGGTCGACCGCGTGGCAAAATTCCACGCCGGAAATCATCGGCACTCCGCACTACCTCGACGACGGGCGCACATGCGTATTGCAGGCGCGCCTGGAACCGGAACGCACTTACGCGTGGTGGTTGAACTCAGACACGTTCCATAATTTCAGAGACCAGGCCGGCCGATCCGCCGTCCCCTATTTATTGATCTTCCAGACCAAACCAAACTGAAGACATAACTATGAAAACGAAAACACTGCTCGCAATCGCACTCGTCGGGGCCCTCAGCCAATCCGTGCCTCAAACGGTGCTCGCACAAAACATCGACGCCATGGCGCCCGTCGTGGTGAAAACCATTCCCGAAGCCGGCACCAAGGATGTCGCGCCCGGCGTCATGGAAATCAAGGTCACCTTCAGCAAGGAAATGAGCGATGGCTCTTGGAGCTGGTCCACCGCGTGGAAAGATTCCTC
>DASZPR010000361.1:0-3091 GCA_035550235.1 Verrucomicrobiia bacterium
GAAGTCTGATTGTTGCTGCCGCCGACCGTCAGGACTGGCTCTGGATGCGCGAACGGACTTCGGCTGACAGCACCGGCGCCATGCCGGTGCCGCAATAGCCGCCAAAATAATTCAAAATTCTTTGTCCGGTTTTGCATTCGGCGGGCGTTTATGGGTGAATGTCGCCGATGGAAGACATGACTTTGCTGCGCGATTACGCCGGCACCCAGGCCGAACCCGCCTTTGCCGCGCTGGTGGAGCGTCATGTCGGGTTGGTTTATTCCGCCGCGCTACGCCAGGTGCGCGACCCGCATCTGGCCGAGGACGTGACGCAGGCGGTCTTCATCATTCTTGCCCGCAAAGCCGGGCGTTTGTCCCGCGAAACGGTATTGTCCGGCTGGCTGCTCAAAGCCACCCGTTACGCGGCCAATGTCCAGATTCGAACCGCCATCCGCCGGACGCAACGCGAACAGGAGGCCGCCATGCAATCCGCTTTGAATGAATCTTCGCCGGCCATTTGGGAACAGCTTGCGCCGCTGCTGGACGAAGCCATGTCGTCGCTCGGAGACGCCGATCGCAATGTGCTAGCGCTGCGTTTCTTTGAAAATAAGAGCGCCCATGAAATCGCCAGGGCGCTGAAGTTGAACGAAGAGGCCGCACAGAAGCGCGTGACGCGCGCGCTGGAAAAGCTGCGGAAATTTTTCGCCAAACGCGGCGTGAGTTCGACAACAGCGATTCTAGCAGGGACGATTTCTGTAAATTCCATTCAAGCTGCGCCGGTTGGATTGGCAAAAACGATCTCCGCCGTCGCGGTGGTAAAAGGTGCGACGGCTTCAGTTTCAACCTTAACCCTCATCAAAGGAGCATTGAAAATTATGGCCTGGTCAAAAGCAAAAATGGCGGCGCTATTTGGCGCTGTGTTCATTCTGGCGACCGGAACCGCGATTGTGGTCACCGAAGTCGTCACGCAATCCAGCGCTACTCCGGTTGCCAACGGAGAGGTTTGGAAACAATTGGATCAATTCGTTCTGGAGAAGGAGGCGCAAGCGACAGCGGCAGCCACCGCTGAAGGGAAGCAAATGTTGCCGGAATACAAAGCAATCTTTGCGGCGGCGAAGAAACATGATTGGCGCAAGATTGATGCTCTCTGGGCAAATCTCCGGCAACGTGCGCCGCAATTTGGGGGCGCCGATATGAGCCTGGTGGGAACTCAATGGGAAATCGTCAAGGAGGTTTGGGGCGCATACGATGGCATCGGAAACGGAAGCGTGAAATATCCCGCAGCTTTTGCCGGAGACATTGTTGATTCGATTCCTGCCGGGAGTATTTATTTCGGCGGCACGGATCCGGGACGATTTTTGGTTTCCGCATTGCAAAAATCTCAAGTGAATGGCGATCCGTTTTTCACGCTCACACAAAACGCCTTGGCCGACACCAGCTATCTTGACTATTTACAGAGTTTCTACGGCGGGAAAATCAAAACCCCGACCGCCGATGACTCGAAGAAAATCTATGAGGAAGCCAAGAGCCAGGCGACGAGTCCCGTCACGGTTACAGAGATGAACGGGCGTCTGGCCAGATTTATCTTTGACAAAAACCCGGATCGCGAATTCTACGTCGAAGAAAGTTTTCCGCTCGACTGGATGTATCCCTATCTCGAACCGCACGGATTAATCCTGAAAATCAATCGCACCCCGATCTCTTCGCTACCCGACGACGTAATACAGGGCGATCACGACTACTGGACGAACTATCTCAAACCAATAATAGGCGACTGGCTGACCTATGATACTCCATTGCAGGACGTGTGTGCGTTTGCGGAAAAGGTCTATCTGAAACATGACTTCAGCGGTTTCGCAGGTGACAAGGAGTTTGCCCGAAACGACTGGGCGCAGAAATGGCTGGCAAAGCTCCGCAGTTCCATCGGCGGCGCTTATAGTTTCCGATTGGGCGTTTCTCCCGCCGGCAGACCGGTCCCATTGGAATACGTTGCCAAGAGTGAAAAAGACAGGCAACGTTTAATCAAGGAAGCGGACTTCGCATTTCGGCAGGGGCTTGCCCTCTGTCCACGCTCACCCGAGGCTGTGAGTCGCTACATCAATTTTTTGCTGAATCAAAAACGTAATTCAGATGCGGTTCTCGTTGCTGAATTGGCGTTGAAATTCGATCCGCAAAATCCGCAATTGAAAGCCTTGGTCAAGAGAATGCCAAAGGTCGGGAACTGACGCCGCATGGTTCCGTAAACCATTTTGCCCGCCGCGTTTTCATCGTATGATGTGCGGCTGTGAATTTACAAAAACGAGCGTGTGGTCTGTGGCATCGCGCATTGAAAATTCTGGCTTTAGATTCACCGGCAATAAATTCATAAAATATTCTGTCACGTTTTGCCATTTGACTGCATTTAATAGTAGATGCACGAACCGGAGCACAAACCGGATGACATGACGTTGCTGCGCGAATACGCCGCGCACGGTTCTGAAACCGCTGTTGCGGAACTGGTTTCGCGGCGGGCCGGTTTCGTTTATTCGGCGGCGCTGCGGCAGGTCGGCGATGCTCATCAAGCGCAGGAAATCACGCAGGCCGTTTTCGTGATTCTCGTGCAAAAGGCTGGATGCATTTCCGACCAAACAAATCTCACGGGCTGGTTGTTCAAGACCACGCGCCTGGTCGCGCTGGCCCAAAAGCGCGCCGCCGCCGCCCGCCGTCAACGCGAACAGGAGTTTCACATGCAAACCGAGACTTTGAACGCCCCGAACGATCCGCTCTGGGAGTTGATTTCACCTCATCTGGACGAAGCGTTGATGTGTCTGGGGGAAAAGGATCGCCAAACAGTTTTGCTGCATTATTTCGACAAAAAATCCTTCGCAGAAATTGGCGCGTCGCTCGGCATGGGCGAAATCACCGCCCGCAAGCGGGCCAGTCGCGCCTTGGAAAAGCTGCGGAAAATTTTCGCGAAGCGTGGCGTGAGTTTAACCGTCGCCATCATTGCTGGAATTATTTCTGCCAATTCCGTGCAGGCTGCGCCAATTGGTTTGGCGAAAATAATTTCCGCCGTGGCGATTGCGAAGGGCGCAACGACCGGCGGTTCAACTTTAATTCTTGTGAAAGGAGC
>DASZPR010000362.1:0-6135 GCA_035550235.1 Verrucomicrobiia bacterium
CGCGGAAATTCGCGCGCGCGGCGTGCAGATTGGTTTTGTCACATTGCACGTCGGGCTTGGAACGTTCCTCGGCGTGAAAACCGAATCGCTCGCCGATCACAAGATGCACGAGGAACGATATGAGTTGAGCGAAGAGACTGCGCGCCTTGTCAACGACGCCAAACGCGAAGGCCGGCGCGTCATCGCAGTCGGCACCACAAGCATGCGCGTATTGGAAAGTGTGGCGAGCGAGCACGAAGGAAAGCTAGTCGCGGGCAATGGCCGCACGCATATTTTCATCTATCCACCGCGCGATTTTAAAATCGTGAACGCCATGCTCACAAACTTTCATCTCCCCTGCTCCACGCTGTTGATGCTCGTCAGCGCCTTTGCCGCGCCCGGAGAAACACACGGCCGCGAAATGATATTGTCGGCCTACACCGAAGCCATTCGCGAGCGGTATCGATTTTTCAGCTACGGCGACGCAATGCTTCTGCTCTGAAGTTTCACGTTTCACGTTTTACGTTTCACGCTAAGATGGTCACACATTTGAATCCAAAAACCCGAAACTCAAAACCGCCTTTTGTGTTCGTGAACATGGCGATCACAGCCGATGGAAAAATCGCCACGGCGAATCGCGCAGTCTCTTCTTTCGGCAGCAAGCGGGACAAAGAGCATCTCTTTGAATTGCGCGCCACGGCGGACGCGGTGATGTGCGGAGCGGGCACGATCAATTCCGGACCGGTCAATCTCGGTCCTGGCTCGCCAAAATTTCGTCGCATGCGAACCCGCCGCGGCTTGGCAGAATACAATGTGCGCATCATCACCAGCGGGAGCGGGAGCGTGGATCCCAAGGCGGAAATTTTTAAACACACTTTTTCTCCCATCCTCATTTTGACAACCGGTCGCGCCAGTGAAAACAAATTGGAACTGCTACGCAAACTCGCCACTGAAATAAAAAGTTTCGGAGCGAATGAAATCGATTTCCGCAAAGCGCTTCAATGGCTGCGCGCAAAATGGGGAATCAAACGCCTCCTCTGTGAAGGGGGCGGTGAATTAAACGACGCGCTTTTTCGCGCCGGCCTCGTCAACGAAGTGCACCTCACGATTTGCCCCAAGATTTTTGGCGGCCGCCGCGCACCGACCATTGCCGAAGGAGAAGGATTCGCAAAATTAGCGGAAGCCGCGCAGTTGAAATTGAAATCGATGCAGCGGATCAGAGACGAACTCTTCGTCGTTTACGAGTGTTTCAATTCCACCCAGCGTGCCAAAAGCCAGAGCAAGTCCGCGAGACGGTTGAGGTAAACAATGATCTCGCCGTTGCCGAGTCCTCCAGCTTGCTGAAGCGAACAAATGTGCCGCTCGGCCCGCCGGCACACGACGCGCGCAATATCAATCGCAGCGGCGTGAACTGTTGCCCCCGGAGTCGCCCAGTCCTTCAACGAAATTTGCGGTTCAATTTTTCCGACTAACTCATCAAGCATCGCCGTTTTGTCCGGGCCAAGCTGGGGAAATCCATCTTTGCGATAACGCGGCAAATCCTCCGGAGCCGTCGCGAGTTCGCCCATCAGCACCACGAGATCTTTTTGGATGCGCAGCAAATTTTCGCGCACCAACTCGTGTTCCGCCGTCGCCCGAGCCATTCCCAGCGCCGCGTTCAATTCATCCACGGCGCCATACGCCTCCACACGTGGATGGTTCTTGGGCACACGACGGCCGTACATCAGCGCGGTGGTCCCGTCGTCGCCGGTTTTGGTCACGATGCTCATGGAGCGAAGCTAAGGGCTGAAACGTAAAACGTAAAACGTGAAATACGGGTTGCCTCGCATTCACGTTTCACGTTTCACTTTCCGAAATCCCTTTGCGTTTCCCGATTTGTTGTACTACGCTTCGACGCAACCGAGCTATGAATCCTAAACTGCTTTTGAAAACGATTTTCGTCATCGCGATCCTTTCGCTGCTCGTCATCATGGGCATGAACAATCGTCAGAATGTGGATTTATATTTGCCGCCTATATTGAACAAAACACAAAAAGCCCCCGCGGCATTGATGTATTTCGGATTCTTCGCGATCGGTGTGCTGACGGGCACGATCATGATTGCCGGCAGCGGCAAACGCGGCGGCGGCAAGAGCAAGGTGGACTAAACGGAAATGGAGAACCCCGGGAACGAACCGTCCTCACCCATCCCGCGATGCATCTACTTGCTTTCCTTGGGCTCTGATTCCGCCACCCCTTTGGTGATCCTCTTGTAAGCCACGATTCCCTCCACGACGGATTTCGCCATCTGCTTACGGTACGCCGGATCGAAAATTTTTCTCCCCTCCGCCGGGTGCGACATGAAACCGCCTTCAATCAAAATCGCCGGCATGGTCGCCTCGCGCAGCACCTGGAACCGCGCCCGCTTCACTCCGCGATCTTCAATCCCCAGGTTTTTCTCGTACGACCTTTGCATCTGGTACGCGAGCAGCATATTTTTCTCGTCGTTACGATTTCCGGTCACCCACCGCGTGTCACCTTCACCGCGGGCATTGGTCGAAAAGGCGCCCGCGGGTGTGAGGCAAAAAATCTCGGTGCCCTTCACGTCATTGCGACCCTGTTCGGTGGCATTGAAATGGAGGCTCACGAATAAATCCGCTCCGTTCCGGCGCGCAATCGCCGGGCGATCCTCCAGCGGAATTTTCACATCGGTCGTGCGGGTGAGCACCACCTTGAAACCGGCGGCTTTCAATTGCGCCCGCACTTCCTGCGCGAGCAGCAACGTGTATTTCTTTTCATCATTTGATCCAACCTGGAAACCGGGATCGTTGCCCCCATGGCCGGGATCGATGCAAATGGTGTCAATATTGAACCCCCGGGGATTTTTCGGCGGCGAAAGGATTGGCCCAAGCGTCTCGGACAAATCGATTTGGGAAATGAGCGCGCGGCCGTTCTGATAAAGAATGGGAAGGGCGAGCCACACCTGCACGCCATTGATCTGCGCGCGGCGGGCATCGGAGCGGGAATCCACATTGAACGTCAGTTGTATTCCGCGCCGGCTCAACTCCACCGTCTTGTCGCGCTCCAACCAATGCACACTGAACACGTTGGCCCGTGCCCATTCACCGAGCGAAACATAATTTGGGCGGACGCTCGCGCCGCGAGCCGTCGCCGACCATGGCGCCAATAATAGCGCGATTACAAATCCACAAACTGCTTTTCTCACGGAGCGGCACTCTGCACCTGAAGAAATTTTAATTCAAGAGAAATGGCATTTGTGATTGCCTGAAAATTTTCTTTTCAATAGTTTTTCCTTTTACTGATGAGAAGGAAGCTGTGACGTATGGAAAATACCGCCGAACTGAAAATTAACGGAAACACCTATAAACTACCCATCGTCGAAGGCAGCGAGCAGGAACGTGGCATCGACATTTCGTCCCTCCGCAGCCAGACCGGCTGCATCACGCTCGACGACGGCTACGGAAACACTGGCTCCTGCAAAAGCGCCGTCACGTTTATCGACGGCGAAAAGGGAATTTTGCGCTACCGCGGCATCCCGATCGAAGAACTCGCCGAGCACTCCAGCTTCATCGAAGTCGCCCACCTGCTCATCTGGGGCCATCTGCCGAACAGCGCGGAACTCCGCCGGTTTTCCGATCTCCTGACCCAGCACGAATTGCTCCATGAGAGCATGAAACACAATTTCGAAGGATTTCCCAACACGGCGCATCCGATGGCAATTCTATCGTCGATGATCAATGCCGCCGGTTGTTTTGATACTGATTTGTTCTCGGCGGAAAACCCGGATGGGTTCCAGGAGCAGGCGGCGCGTTTGATTTCGCAAGTGCGCACCATCGCGGCTTTCGCGCATCGGCAATCGCGCGGGCTGCCGATCATTTATCCGAACCCGGATTACAAGTACACGGCGAACTTCCTGCACATGATGTTCTCGCTGCCGCATAAAGGCTACGAGTTGAAGCCGGAAATCGTGAAGGCGCTGGACTTGATTCTCCTGTTGCACGCTGATCACGAACAAAATTGCTCCACGTCCACCGTGCGCATGGTGGCTTCGAGCAAGGCGAACCTCTTCGCCAGCACAGCGGCCGGCGTGTGCGCGTTGTGGGGTCCGTTGCACGGTGGCGCCAACCAGGCTGTGCTTGAAATGCTCGCTGACATTCATCGCAGCGGCGACAACGGCTCCAAGTTCATCACCGCCGCCAAGGACAAAACCAGTGGCAAAAAACTGATGGGCTTCGGCCATCGCGTTTACAAAAATTACGATCCGCGCGCCAAGATCATCAAGAAAGCCTGCGACGAGGTCCTCGCCAAGTTGCACGTGGACGATCCGTTGCTCGAAATCGCCAAGCGTCTCGAGGACGCAGCCTTGCACGATTCCTATTTCGTCGAACGCAAGCTGTATCCGAACGTGGACTTTTACAGCGGCATCATCATGCGCGCCATCGGCATCCCGGTGGAAATGTTCACCGTCATATTCGCCATCGGCCGCATGCCGGGATGGATTGCAAATTACAAGGAAGTGATGGACGAGCCGACGCGCATTTACCGTCCGCGCCAGATTTACACCGGCCCGACGTTGAGCCATTACATTCCGGTTAAGGATCGAAAATAGAACTAGTTTACTGCCACCGAGGCACAGAACGCGCGGAATCCCAATCGCGCGCCTGAGAGTCGGTGGCGAATTTTTTATGAATATTCACGAATACCAGGCCAGGCAGTTGCTCGCCCAATACGGCGTGCCGATCCCTCCCAGCGACGTTTGCGACAATCCGGAAACCGCAAAAGCCATCGCTCAAAAATTGTTTGCCGACGGTGCGAAGATGGTTGTGGTCAAATCGCAGATTCATTCCGGCGGACGCGGCAAAGGAACTTTCAAAAACGGTTTCAAAGGCGGTGTGAAACTGTGCAAAACCGCTGATGAAGTTTTTGAAATGGCCAAGGCCATGCTGGGTCAGGTGCTCGTCACCAAACAAACCGGCGCCGAAGGCCGGCTCGTCAGCAAAGTCCTCGTCTCCCAGGCGCCCCATATTGAGAAAGAGCTCTATCTCGCCGTGCTGCTCGACCGCACCAATTCGCGCCCGGTCATCATGGCCAGCACCGAGGGCGGCATGGACATCGAAGAAGTCGCCGAGAAAACGCCGGAAAAGATTTTCAAGGAATGGATCGATCCCGCAGTCGGCATCATGCCGTATCAGGCGCGCAAGGTGGCCGCCGCGCTCGGACTGAAAGGCGAATTGATTTCCGCCGGCGCCAAAGTCATTACCGGCCTCTACAAAACCTCGTGGGAATGCGACGCGGCTCTCGTTGAAATCAATCCGCTTTGCATTGTCACCAATCCCGACGGCAAAAAAGCCCTGTTGCCCGTGGACGCGAAAATTTCGATCGATGACAATGCGTTGTATCGCCATCCGAACATTCAGGCGATGCGCGATCTGGGCGAGGAAGCGCCGCTGGAAATCGAGGCCAGCAAGTTCAATCTGAATTACATCAAGCTCGACGGCAGCATCGCCTGCCTCGTGAACGGCGCCGGACTCGCGATGGCCACGATGGATATCATCCAGCATTTCGGCGGCATGCCTGCGAACTTCCTCGACGTCGGCGGCGGCGCAAGCAAGGACCAGGTGAGCGCGGCCTTCAAAATCATTTTGCAGGACCCGAACGTGAAAGGAATCCTGGTCAACATTTTCGGCGGCATCATGGATTGCAACGTCATCGCCACCGGCATCGTCGCGGCAGTGAAGGAAACCGGCCTGAAACTCCCGCTCGTCGTTCGTCTCGAAGGCAACAACGTCGCCGCCGGCAAAAAGACACTCGCCGAAAGCGGCCTCACGTTGATTACCGGTGATTCGATGGCCGATGCGGCCCAGAAGGTTGTGAAGGCTGTCATAAAATGATAGGCTAATCCTATGAAATCGAATCTGCTTGAAGACGCGTTGAAATTATCTTTGCCGGAACGAATCAAACTGGCCGACGAGATTTACCGCAGTGTTGACCGCGAAACTGACAATTCGATTTCCGCAGATATTCTGGCTGAAATGGAATTGCGCGATGTGGCATATGAAGCAAATCCAAAATCCGGCTGCTCGATTGGAGAATTGGAGAAGAAACTCTTCAAACGCAAGTGAGCCTCAAAATTGTCATCATTGCACCCGCACAAACA
>DASZPR010000363.1:0-3412 GCA_035550235.1 Verrucomicrobiia bacterium
AAGTTCCAGGCTTCCGGAAATAAAAAAACCCCGCAACTTGCGTTGCGGGGCCAAAGTTCGCTGTTGCGCTTTACTTCATCAACAGCATCTGGCGCGCGCGTTTGATGGCGCGGTTCAGGCGGCGTTGATAATGCGCCGGGAGGCCGGTGTACTTGCGCGGCAGAATGCGGCCTTGATCGGTCACAAACTGGCGGAGCAGAGTCACGTTCTTGTAATCCAGTGAATCCGCCGTGAAATCGATTTTCGGCTTCGGGCGGGGCGTGCGGGCTTCCCTCGAAGAGCGGCCGCGGCCGCCGCGCTTTTCTTTATCGGTATGGGTTTTGCGTGGCATAGTTTACTTGATTTCGCGATGCAACGTGTGACGGCGGAGGGCGGGATTGTACTTCTTCACTTCCAGCTTTTCCGTCTTCAGCTTCTTATTGCGCGTCGTGGTGTAACGCGAAGGCGACTTGCCCTCTTTGCGCGCTTCCGTGCATTCAATAGTGATGATTTCTCGTGCCATAAATTATTCTTTCTCCTTGGCGGGCTTTTCCTCCGGTTCGTCGTCGTCGGCTTCCACTTCGGTCACACCGACAGAGTCAACGGAACCGAGAGCGCCCAGGCGGCGTTGGCGAAGGGCCCCATCTTTCTCGAGCTGCGCCTGGGCCTGCACCGTGAAACGGGTCCACGGAATCGCTTCCAAACGTGCGCGCGGAATCGGCTTGTTCGTCAATTCACACACGCCGTAAGTGCCCTTTTCAATACGCTTGAGCGCTTCTTCGATCTCGTAAATCGCGTCCTGGTCCGAGGACAACAGGCTCAGCGCGAAATCGCGGTCAAAATTGTCCGTGCCGGAATCCGCCATGTGCAGGCTGTAGCCGACCATTTCCTGGGCTGATTCCTTGGCGAGACCGTTCATCTGGCGCAGGAGCTGGTCGCGCAATTCAAGCAGACGATCATAAAAAACCTGCCATTCGGCCTTGATCTTTACGTCTCCATTCCGCCGACGGCTCAGCGGAACGGCCGTTTTGCCGAGGATGGCGGCTGCGGTCGCGAGCACGGGCTTGCGTGCCGCCGGTTTGGTAATTTTTTTCTTATCAGTCACAACACAAAATTCGTTTAACTTTCACCGTTTTTCTCAACAAGGCTATTCCTCGTCCTTTTGAGGGTGCGGGAATGTAGCAAAGAGAATTAATTACGCCACAAAAATCGTAAAAATCTTTTCGCCTCCTCGGAATACGCTTACCACCCCGCCGGACGCCGGTCAACCCTTCTCAATGCACGCGTAGGCATTATGGTTGTGGATGCTCTCGAAATTTTCCGCTTCCACCTTGTACCAGGTCACATCCCGATGCGCGTTCAGCTTCAAAGCCACATTCCGCACCAGGTCTTCCACGAACACCGGGTTCTCATACGCCCGCTCCGTCACGGCCTTTTCATCCAGCCGCTTGAGTAGCGAGAACAACTCCGCGCTCGCCGAACTTTCAATCATCGCAATCACGTCCTCAATCCAGACTGCTTTGCGCGACCGAATCTGCACCGTGCACAACCCCCGTTGGTTGTGCGCGCCATACTCACTGATGGCCTTGGAGCACGGACACAGGGTGGTCACGTTGCTCTTGACCGTCAGCACAAAATCGATGTCCTTGCCGCACGCCGTGGCGTCGAACCGCGCGGTGTAATCCATCAGGCTTTCCATCTCAGTGACCGGCGCCTTCTTCGTCAGGAAAAATGGAAACTCCATTTCCAGGTGAGCCGTGGCCGCGTTCAGCTTCCGCTGCATCGCGTGCAAAATGTCCGTGATGTTTTCGACGTGCACGATGTTGCCGTGGGCATTCAGCACCTCGATGAACCGGCTCATGTGCGTCCCCTTGAACTCCTTCGGCAAATCCACAAACATCCCGATCGTCGCAATCGTGTTCTGCGTGCTGTGCGCCTTGTCGCGAATTTGAATGGGAAACCGCAGCCCGCGCACACCGACCTTATCAATGCGCAACTCGCGCGTATCGCGCTCGTTCTGTTTGTCGTGCATCGGCGCATGCGCCTTGCGCGCCGCCTGCTGACGGACGCCGCCGGTTTGGGGGCTTTTTTGCATGACTACCAAAGTAACAGCGCCCCGTCGTTTTGCAAAAAATATCTCGTTTGGCCAAAAGTCTCCAAGAACCAACACCAAGCGTCCAGAGAAGCTCCAACACGCAAGATCCAAAGGCGCTCAAATACAATGGGAGCTTGATGCCTGGATCTTCTCTGGACGTTTGGTGTTCGGAATTTGGAGCTTTAGGAATCTTTTCCTTTTTGACTTCCGAATCCTGCCTGTTTATTACCGCACGCATGAATCCAACCCGCCGCTTGTGGCTGATAACAGCCCTTGCTCTGCTCTCTCTGATTTCGCTCCGTGCCGAAACCTTTCGCATCGCCGAATACAACGTCGAAAACTATCTCGATCACCCCACGGAAACGCGCCGCTTCGTCAAATCGGAAGCCGCCAAAGCGAAAATCCGCGAGAGCATTCACGCCCTGAATCCGGACGTTATTTGCTTCGAGGAAATGGGCAGCACCAACGCGCTCCTGGAATTGCGCGCGTCGCTCATGGTCGAGGATTTGGATTTTCCGTATTGGGAACACGTCAGTGGGTTCGACACCAACATCCACGTCGCAGTTCTCAGCAAATTCCCCATCACTGCGCGCCGGTCGCACACGAACGAAAATTTTCTTCTGGACGGTCGTCGCTTTAGTGTGAGCCGCGGTTTTGTGGAAGTGGATATTCAGGTGACCACGAATTACTCCTTCACGTTGCTCGGCGCGCATTTGAAATCCAAACGTCCCGTGCCCGAGGCCGATGAAGCCGAACTGCGTTTGCAGGAAGCCAAACTGCTTCGCGAAAAAGTCGACGCCATTCTCAAGGCCAAACCCAACGCGAATCTCGTCGTGCTGGGTGACTTTAATAACACCAAAGACTCGCCCTCCACCAAAACCATCATCGGCACGGGAAAATTAAAACTCGTCGACACCCGCCCCGCCGAGCGCAACGGCGACGACGCGCCGAACCCCAATCCCCGTTACAGCCCCATGAATGTCACCTGGACCTATTATTACGGGACCGAGGATTCCTACTCGCGGATTGATTACATCTTGCTCAGTCCGGGCATGGCTCGTGAGTGGATCAAAAAAGAAACCTACGTGCTCGCGCTGCCCAACTGGGGCATCGGCTCAGACCATCGCCCGATTGTCGCCACGTTCGAAGCTGCGGACAAATAATCTCTCAAGGCTGGAACGCCTGAATGAGCCAGTGGAAATTGGCTCCCTGATCTTCCAGGCCACCAGGGAGAGTTTGCCCGTTCATGGTTGAACTCCAAACTGTCGCCGTGAAGAATTTAGGGTCGTGTTGATAATTGACGTGCATGTCGCCGAACATCACATCCACCCCAAGGTT
>DASZPR010000364.1:0-9119 GCA_035550235.1 Verrucomicrobiia bacterium
CGCCACCACCACCATTACCACTACCACACGGTTGCGGACCCGCGTTGGACACGTCGAAGGTCAAGCCTGAAAGAATCGGTGTCGGGTCGTCACGATTGACCGTCCCATCGCCATCGGAATCGAGGTTCGGGCTGATCACCAGCGCCTGATTGAAGATATGGCTGTTGCCATCAGGATAAGAGAGGTTGGTCGAGCTATACACGCCGGCGTAATTACTCACCCAGCAGAAGCCGCCGCCGTTTTTGCCATTCAATTTTTCGGCAACGGACACGCCGTTCATCATAGCCTGCGCGTAGTAAATCTTCATTCCCGGCTGGATCGTGATGGCCGTGAAGTTTCCGTTCAGGTCGGTATTGGTCGCGTCGTTCTTGAATTCGATGGAATCAACATAGAGCGCGTTGTTGTTATTCAACCCCTGGAACACAAAGTGGCTCGGGTTTCCGTCTGACGTGAGGATCATCCGGCCCAGCGCCAGGTTTTCAGCAAAACCCGCCGGGCTGCACCCGCGGTCGTCACCCGCCCAGACATTCATCGAAAGCAGGCTGTTGACGGAAATATTCGTGATTGTCGTACCCAGCAAATCTCCGCTCGCAGGCTTCGCCAGCATTTGAACACCACCGGCGGTGGTAATGAAATTCCCATTGGTCACAGCAAACGGCAGGATTCCATTCGTAATGTGGCCGAACAGATTGGTGAGGGCGTATCCATCGCTCAGGAAGCAGGGAGTTACGTTGAAGGACAGCGTGCGGCCGGAGTAGACGACGCTGTTGCTCAACAGAAGGCTGTTCGCAGCGATCGAAATCGGGCCGTTGGTGGCTTGGAGGAGACTGTTTGTGCTTATGGCAGTCGAGGCGCGAATATCGGTCCCTGCGCTGGTGGTGACCCCACCGAAAAAGCCGCCGATGCTATCTTCGACGATTGAACCACTGTTCGCGAAATAATTTGCATCCACAAAAATGCCCTGATTCGTAATCGAACCGTGATTCACAAAAGCTTGGTAAGGTGTGGCCTGACTGCGCGGCGAGAGCAGGCTCGGCATATTGTCGGCGAAGTTGCCCTGGTTGCCCGTGGCGATGGCGCCCCAGTTTGTCAGGTACTGGAGATTTGGCAGGCCCGCCGACCAATTATATTCCTGCGGCTGTATCAACAGGGTCCCGAGGGTGTTGTAAGCGCTGGGATCGTTGGTGGCAACGGTCAATGTGGTAGTATCACTGGTAAAATTATCGTAGATGATCAATGGATCGTGGATCACAAGATCATTCGCGGCATGGAGGACGACATCCTTTTGGAACGCTGTCGTCGTCGGTTGCATGGTGCTTCCGACAATAAGAACGCGGACGTCGTTGGTAACTGTAATCGCGTTCGTGGTGGGCGGCGTTCCCGGCACAACCACAAAATTCGTTTCGGTAAAGAAATAACTGCCGCTAAAGGCCCCAATTTGGCCACTCCACCCGGGCACAAAAGGAGTCAGCAAATTGGAAATGCTCAAAGAGCCGTTCGTGACGCCGAGGTTCAAGTCCGCATACGGTGCCGCGATGTAGGAATTGCTGTTGCCGAGAAAATTCGGCGTATTCAATTGCAGGTAACTCAGGCCCTTGGCGGTGGTGTCCTGCAGGGCCAATGAATCGAGCGCGGTCACCTGAACGCGGCCCGGCAGGTTTGTCGCGCTGCCGCCGACAACAGCATTAGTGGCCAACGGCAAGGGCGACGGGAGTCCGTTAAAAAAGCCAAAATCATTCGTTACGGCCGCCGGAAATGGATCGGGAACAAAAGCCGGGACGGAAGGCGCGCCCGTAAGGAACGGCGTAAAACCCGAATTAAAAGAGAATTCCGGCAGCGGCGTAGTGGGGGGCGTCGGCTGGAACGATGGATCTATAGCCCGGCGTAACGCCGGCACGTCCGTAAAGAGAAAATAGTTTGTGGCCGTTCGGTCGGTGCGAAGATCGCGATAGCTGCCCGTCCATTGAATATTAAATTCTCCGCTGGCAAAACCTGTATTGCCAAAGAAAACCTGGGTGTTCACATTCGTGGCACTGTCATCACGAAGAAAAATGATCCGCCAAACTCGGCTAAACCCATTCCCATTAGGCACCACGGGGGGGTTGATATTCTCAAAATATACCGTGGGTTGAACGACGCCAAATGACTCAACAAATCCCGAAAAATTCGTGAAAGCGGGGGAGCTGGCAAAGTTCTGAGTCAGTTGTGCGGCAGGCTGCCAAACAGGGACGGTATTTGTCCCAAAGCCGCCGCCACCACCATCGATCGCGGTCACCGTGGGAGGGCCGGCCATCACTATCTGCCCATGGCGGAGGTCCACGCTTTTCCCAACCATATCAGTCAGCCCCGTGTAATCCATGGTGATCAGGCCACTGTTGACAATATTAGTCGCGCGCACTTTGACCATCGCCAAACCAACGATGTCTGCATTCACAGGAAACCCGGGCCCCTCCAGGCCACCTTGCTGAAAAACATTGATTCCCCCGAAGGCGTTGATCGCCGTAATCACACCGCCGCCAAAGCCGTTTGCATTATTGGCAAAACTGTTTGCCATCTGCGCCTGGCCAACCGATGCCGGAAAAGTCTCAAAGTCAACCCCGGGCGTGACGGTGTAGGTTCCATTGTTAGTGTAATCCAATGTGCTGCTCGTGGTGAACAGAGTGTTGGCCGTTCCTCCGATGACCGTAGTCAAATCAACCGTGAAAGAACCATTGTTGATGAACAACGGGTCATCGATCTGGACGAACGAGGGGTTCATCGGCGGCACCGCGATGACGTTATCATTCTCGTAGGCAAAAGCCGCACCCCCCATGGCCAGGAGCGTCACGCCGGACAGCAAAAAACGTTTCATATAACTAACTTTATTCAGGCAAACCGAACTGTATTTCATGCGCATCAGAAAAGGGTGATCGTGTATTGCACATCGCGGAACAATCCCGCGCTGTCAGTGATACGCACCGTGAAATCATAAATCGCCGTCGGACCGGCCGGCGTGCCGGTGATCTTCCCACCCGGGGAAATATTCAATCCCGTCGGCAGACCAGGCGAGGTCGGCGCCAGCGAAAAGGTATAGGGAGCGGTCCCGCCCTTCGCCGCGATCTGGGCGGAATAAGGCAAGCCAACATTTCCAGACGGAAGGTAAGGAGTGTTCGATGCCGGCCCCAGCATTAAAGCTTCCAATTCCCCCAGCGAGGCTCCGTTGGGATACACCACCGGCGCGTTGGTAGTCCCATCGAAAGAACCCCAGCCGTTAAGCACAATCTGCTCAGCCTCTGTCGGCGCAATGCCGGTATAGACATTCGCGTACACTGGAAAATTCCGATTCAGAATAAACAGGGAGGGCAGCGGGTCATCATCAATGATTGTTCCTGGACCTGCCTTATTGCCGGAAATAGCCGTCTGATCGTAGGCAAAAGTGTTAAACCCAAGCGATTCTCCGACGCCGGTAACGGTCAACGCAAAGGTTTCGCTGGTGTTATCCACTGTATTGGAATAAGTGACTGTCACACTATCGGCTGAAAAATTCGCCGTAGTGAATAGAAAGTCCGGCCGTGGCACTCGGCGTTGGAAGTGGCGCAGCGAAATCGTGCTGTTCGTGATATCCAATTCGGGCAACACGTAATCGTTCGTGATCGGATCCCAGAGCTGGCCGGTGAGCGAATCGTAATCGCGCCGAACAAATATAACCTGATCCGAGCCTCCGCGCGTCCCGATGGCGTCAACGGGGCACGTCACCGGCAAATAAAGCACGGTGTGATTCGTAAGGAAGTTGACCGAGCCGGGTGTGAACGTGACTGAATTGGTCGTCGCCCCGGGAGCCTGAACCGGCAAATTCGTCACAGGCGTGACGGTAGTCAGCATATTTGAAATAATCTCGGCGGCGCAGGTATTGGTCGGCAGGATGAAGAAATCTCCAAATACACCGGGAACCGAAGTGAGAGCCACCGTGGTGTTGGTCGTGGGAATCGTGCCGGCGGGCGAAAGTGGCGGAACGCTGATGCCCACCGTGATGACACCTACAATGCCGCGAATTCCAAAAGTATTGGTCACCACATTTCCAAAGCTATGCACGAAAAAGTTAACGACGTTGGTCGTGTAATTCGTTGAGAAGATTGGATGGCTCGGCGCTACACCGGCGGGGTCAAACGGGGAATTGACCAAAGCCTGAGTAATATTCGTCGTGATCTGAAAACCGAAATAATTGGAAGTCGAGGTGATGATCAGCCCCGGAAAAAGCGCCTGCAATGCCGCCGCATTGTTCGTTTTTGCGGCCGCTGCCAGCGCACCGAGGTCCTGAGTCTGAATGGTCTGCGCTTGTGTCACATCATTTGTGACAAACTCCGTCACCCGCCCGCCCGCCGCCTCGTTGTTAAGGTTGTTGGTGTTGTAAAGGTATTTCAATCCCGCCACATCGTCACGAGTCAACGAGGTATAAAATGAACCCGGGAGCAAGCCGGAGTAATTCAAGCTAGAAAAATCCGCCACGGCCGAATACGGCGAGGAAAGCGGGTCTACCGGGAACTCTATCGCATCCGCCTTGGGTTCACCTGGTTGGCTGCAAATTTCATTGATGAAATAACTGTAAAGAACACCATTCACATAGGAGGTAGACGGGTAAGTATCGGTCCCCACCGGAGTAATGCTGTAGTTTCGCTTGTCAATAGTATAGACATTGCCAATCGGGCAGGTCGTCGATACTGCGCGGCCAGTTATGTTCCAAACCCACCGGCTAGGCTCAAAAAGACCCAACTCCTGGGTCATCAAACCCAGGATAAAAGATCTCAAGTCAAACAGACCCATAGCCTGGGCCTGAAAATTCACTCGCCGGGAATCCTCGGGGTAGTCATTTATATCCAACTGGGAGTATTTGCCCACTCGGTTATATATTGCAAATGCCTTGTCGATTTCCTGGACGCCATTCGTATTGAAGTATTCCCAAAAACTCTCGTCATACGCATAGTACACCACCGGCGTATTTCGGCGATATTCCTCTTTGATGAGTCTCGGCGTGCCCTGTTCACCGCCGCCAACATTGTAACCGATGTCTTGAATTTGATAGGCGTCGGACCCCGAAGGAACCGGAGGTCCAATCAGTGCAAAGCCGAGAGCGGACTGGGCGCCGGCCACAATGGCCAGCAGCCAGAAGATGTTTTTTACAGAACGCAGCATACAAAAATTCATTCTATCAATTGTTCGGAGCAAAACTCACCGTGCCGCTTTGACCGGAACCGAGGAAAAATCCAAGGCCGATATTGTTCTTCTCGAACAACACACCCTGGAACGACACCGTGCCGCCTTTGCCCGGGGCTACCGCCACTGTGCCCTGGAACAATCCGCTGGAGGCGTTGACGCTCAATTTCACGCCGGAGCCGGCCACAACTTTGTTGTTCGCCTGCCACGTAACGGTGTTGACGATGGGCTCAGCCAGACCGCCGCCGCTCAGGATTAACTGTGAGCTGCCGAAAGCCGATGGCGTCTTGAAGTACGAACCGGAAACAGTCACACCTTTCGTCAACCCTTGCGGGTAAACGCCTGAGCCACTCGGCTTGGTCCAGACGCACGGCCCATCAAACCCATCGCTGGATTTCGCGCCAAATTGCATCCAGCCAACGGTGACACCACCGTTCTTGTAAGGCTGCGAATACAACGGCCACGCCCCATCCTTGGAAAGCGTGGTCGAGCCACCAATCTTGGCGCCATCGGCCAGCGTAAACGCCCATTTCACGGCGCCAGTGGTGCTCACGGTGACACTACCGACGCTGTTGCCCATGCTGCCGTCGGTCGGTTGAATCACCATCGTGTAAGTTCCCGCGAGCGAAGCCAGATGCGTCTTGCTGAACACTTCGCGATTAGCCAGCAGTGACACCGTCCAGCTTCCATTGGAGATTTGGCCGGTGATGCGGTCGCCGCCATACAAATCAATCTGGAGGCTTACCGTCAGGCCGCCCACGTTTCCGGTGTAAGCGCCCGAAGCATCAAACGGTCCAGAGAAGGAATACTTCTTGCCACCCATTTGCAATTTCGCACTAAAGCTACCCTGGCCGCTCTTCTTGTTGACCGTGGTGGTAATCGTGACGTAACCGGAATTCGCGGCGGTCACATTGTTCGGGTCATAGACCAAACCGTTGTACGTGCCTTTGACCTCGGCAAAAGTGCTCGGGGTTCCACCGCCCGAAGTCTGTCCCGGATCAACCGGCGGCAAACCTACCTGACCGCCACCACCGTCGCCGCCACCAGCCGGAGCATTACTCACGCTGTTCGGATTGGCGTTCGGGTCCGTGTTGAAAGCGATATTGTTTGTGCCGACAACCGCGAGGCTTGGGTTGAGATATATTTGACCGTAGAGATTGTATCCCGTGGCATCGGCATCGAAGCTGGTCCAGACCGCCAGGAGCCGACCGGCCCCATCCGTGCCAAGCGCCTGATGCATTTGCGAGCCAAGAGTGGTGGAGTTGACCTGAAATTCACTGCCGGAAGTCGAGCCATCGTCATTGAGGTAGGAAGCAAAAACCCCTTCGCGCGAACCATCCTGGCCGGTGCTCGTCCACACATCCAGGTAAGTGGATCCGGCGCGGCGGAGCCGCGGCGCATATTGATCCCCGTAAAGCTGCGTATTCACGCGAGTCTCGTTTCCGCCGACCCACGCGCTGCTAAACCGCCGGGCGGAGATATCCCAGCCGTTGTTTTTCACGGCGAGATCCCTTGCCATCCAGGTAGCCATGAACCCGCCATCAGGCGCGGCGGCAAGGTCCGGAGCGGCGCAAACGGTGCTGGCGGAGTTGATGAGTAATTCGCTGCCGACCGGATTACCCGTCGAATCGAAGATCCGCGCGTAAATATCGACGCTAGGCACGCCATTGCTGGCGTCCGTCCAGCGTTCCTGCTCGGAAACCCACGCGATGGCAAACTTGCCATCCGTCAGCGCCGCGATCGCCGGCGTGCGCTGATTTTTCGCGGTAAATTGGTTTACCAAAATCTCGCCGCCGAGCTTGATGCCGCTGGGCGAGAACATTTGCAGATAAACATCCGCCATGCTGCCGGCCCCCGCCTGGTTCACACTCACGTAAGCCACGGCCACGTTGCCATTGAGCAACGTCGCGACCACCGGGCTGTTCTGGAATTTGTTGGTGGCCGAATTGACCATCACATCGCCCGTCGTCCAACTATTGCTCGAGGAAAGAAACCGCGCAAAAATATGCTGACGTCCCTGCAGGCCGCTCTGCCACGCAAACACCGCGCCGCCGCCGTTCAAGGTGGAAACATGGGCGGATTCCTGGTCGCCGGCATTCAACGAATCCACGCGAAATGGAACGCCGGAACCGGTCAAATCATTGTTCAAGTGCATCGCCCCGATTCCGAGGCCCTTGCCATCGATCCAATAATCCTCCCAGACCACGTAACCGCCGTTGGTCGTTAGACTGACGGCCGGATGGACCTGGTCCCCGGGAAGTTTACCAGTCGGGGAATATTCTCCTCCGTTAGGCGCGAAAGAGTTCTGGCTGAATACGACTACCGGGATTGCGACCAATGAATACAAGCAAACCACCAGCTTCCGAGCACTGAGCGAAAATGACATAATTCGTTTGTATGCTTTTATCAGGCCACAAAATCTTTGTCCACGCTTTCTTGGGTCCAAGTCCATTTTTGACAAAAATTTTTGCCTGTTTTTAGCGTTTTTCGGTGCTAACGATTCAGTGGTCGCACCGCATTCTTTATCTCATCGGCGGCTGCGCCGGGACGGCATTTCTCGACGCAAATGGCATTTCGTCATCCAAGTTCCTACGATTGCCAGACGGGTCGATAATCGTCGGAGTCACGAACACAATCAGGTTCTTCCGCTGAGTGATATTCGATTCGCTGCGGAACAAGCGGCCGAGACCCGGGATATCGCCGAGGACCGGCACTTTGTCCTTCTGTCGTTGCACATTTTCGGTAATCAAACCGCCCAGCACGACCGTCTGGCCGTCCCAGACGATGCAGCTCGTCACAACCTGACGCACGCGGCTGCGGGGAAGCGGCAACTGGCCCGTCAACGGAATGCCGCCGCTGCTGTTTTGAATCTGGGGAACGAAATTACCCGGATTGTCGTAACCGACGAACTCCGTGATGGTCGGAATCAGCGTCATCTGGATCGTGTAACCGTCCGCGCAAACGTAAGGCACCACGTCGAGCGTCGTTCCATACGGTTCCGTGTCGACCGGGTAGTTGATCGCCGGCGCTGTGTTCTGCACGGTGGTGCCGCCCACGCCAGCCGGAGTGGTGGTGCCGCCCGTCGAATTCGCCGTGGCACCGGTGATGATGGTCACTACGTCAATAACCTGGAAGTTCGCCTGGCGTCCGCTGAGCGTGGTCACTTCACCCTCATTCAGCAGGTCCGCGCCATCGCGCTGGTCCAGCGCATGCAGCACCACGCGGAATTGCGGGTCGGTGAGAATGCCGGTGATGGAGGCAATCGCCGGTGCGCTGTTCTGATTGTTGTTGCGGAGACCGCTGGTCAGCAAGCCATCGTTGGCTGACGGGGCAATCGCCGTGCCGCCCGCCACGTTGCCCGGGAAGGTGCCCTCAGGATTTCCAATGCTGGGCTGGCCCGCATAGGAAGGCTGGGAGCCGCCCGAAGCGGCAACCTTGTTATTGTTCATCAGGAAATTACCGAGATACCAATCGAAGCCGAGTTGGTGATTGTCGTTTTGATTCACTTCCACAAACCGGGTCTTAACGGTGACTTCGGGCGGAGCGATGTTCAAAGTGTTGATCGCCTGTTCGATGAGTTCCAGGTCATCATCCGTGGCGCGCACGGTCAAGGTGCCCTGGCGGTCGTTGAAGAACACACTCTTCGGAGGCGCGAGATTCACGCCCACGGCATTAAAGAAGCCAATGACAGCCAACTGGATTTCAGTGGTCGTTTCCAGGCCGCTCACGTAACGCAATCCACGGCCAGCCCCACCAGCGCCGCCGCCGCCTTGTCCGTTGGGAGCGCCGGGCGCGAGGTTGACGTTCTGCACCTGGCCGCCGCCGCCCTGCTGACCGCCGCCACCACCGGTTGTGGAGCCCGTTACGTTGACGTGCGGAATACTGGTAACACCGGTTCCGCCCGCACCACCAGCGCCGCCGCCACCGCC